>JBBTMW010000041.1:0-7524 GCA_038067995.1 Candidatus Zixiibacteriota bacterium | reverse complement strand
CAACAAAAGCCTTTTTTTGGGTCAACGTAAATACGTTCCAGTGACGACTATTGGCCGAGGCCGTGCGAACAGAGTCAATGAAATACTGCACCGTCGGCTGTTTGATTTGTTGAACATCATAACCCGACTGCAATGAACCGTTAAGAAGCAGTTGCACAGTTCTGTCAGGCACTTGCCCCTGCACAGCAAGTTTCTCTCCCTTTGCAATAATTGGGTATTGATCAAGGCGAGTGTACCTATAAAGTGTGTAGTGTGCCACAGTATCGCCTACACTTCCGTCGCTTGGTCTTGGGAAGTACCAAGTAAAACGGTCGCCGCCCGGCGGTGGATACGAAAAATAGATTCCATTGCTTCTGGTGAACAGCAGACTAATGGGAGGGCCGAGAGCATCAAGGCCGCCATTATACCCCCACAGCTTCCATCCCACAAAATCTCGATCATCCGCTCCGAGTTTCAAAAATAATCCCTTGCGTGTAAACCCCCACTTGCGGTCAACGTGGGTGGTTTCCGCTCCAGCCATTCTAAACATCTTGCCGTAGAAAATGTCATCGACCACCAATTCGGCGTCTCGTAGAGGATCCGTACCGATTCGATAATCTTTGAGTTGGCCGCCTCTCGGTGACACTGTGAGGTCAGTATTTCGCTGAACTGAATCAACAATCAGCCGGTATATCGCGGTGTCACCGGCAACGGTGAAAGGACTGTCAGAGTAGAGTTCATCGGTTCGAAACAATTCGCGTCCATCTTCGGACAATTCAATGTAGAGCATGATATTGTCTTCGTCGACGATAAAGGGTGTATCGAGCTTACGACATGAAGTGTAGATCAAAGTGAGTAGAATCACAGTAGAAAAAAGTAGAGAGATGCGAATTGCGGGTCGGTTCATAGTCACGCTTTCCTGAAGGGAGACTTGACGGTCTTTATTGATTTCTTGAGAGAATCGAGTTCATCACGAATAGCTATGGCTGAATCGAAATCAAGATTGTCAGCGGCTTTCTTCATCGCTTTCATCAAAAACGCCATTTGGTCTTCAATCGACATCAACTGGAACGATTCCGGTTTGTCGAACGCTATATCCTCAATCGTCTTGCTGTCGGCAAACCGGGTCGAGCGGAGAATCTCCTCTCGGGTCTTATACACCGTCTCCGGATTTATGCCGTGGGCCTCGTTATAGGCCATCTGTTTTTTGCGTCGGCGCTCGGTTTCATCGATTGCCTTTCGCATCGAGTCGGTAATCTTGTCGCCATACAATATAACCTCGCCGTTCTTATTTCGTGCGGCTCGTCCTGCAGTTTGTATGATCGACCGCGCCGACCTGAGAAACCCCTCCTTGTCGGCGTCGAGAATCGCCACCAGCGATACCTCAGGCAGATCCAGCCCTTCACGCAAGAGGTTAACCCCTACTAAAACATCAAACTCGGCCAGACGCAAGTCGCGGATTATTGCGGTCCGTTCCATAGCGACAATTTCACTGTGGAGATAGCGAACCCGCACTCCCATTTTCTTGAAATATTCGGTAAGGTCTTCTGACATTCGCTTTGTCAGCGTTGTCACAAGTACCCGTTCCCCTCTGGCTGCTCGCTCCCGCGACTGCGCCAGAAGATCATCGACCTGCGTATCAAGCGGTTTGACGGTAATGAGCGGATCCAACAGACCCGTTGGGCGTATCACCTGGTCAACCACAATCCCTTCGCATTTTATCAGTTCATAGTCGGCCGGAGTCGCCGAGACATAGATTGTCTGTCCAATCAGGGAATCGAATTCCTCAAAAAAGAGGGGGCGGTTGTCGAGCGCCGAGGGCAGGCGAAATCCATGCTCGACCAGCGTTTCTTTCCTGCTTCTATCCCCGGCAAACATACCGCGCACCTGTGGAATCGACTGGTGGGACTCGTCAATGACGGTCAGAAATCCCTGCGGAAAAAAATCGATGAGTGTATAGGGACGCTCCCCCGATTTTCGATTGGTCAGATGCCGCGAATAGTTTTCGACTCCCGAGCAGTAGCCAACTTCCTTGAGCATTTCGAGATCATACTTGGTGCGCGATTCGATTCGTTGCGCTTCAAGAAATTTTCCCAGCTGGCGGTATTTTTCGACATGCTCGGTCATTTCCGCCTTTATATCGATTATGGCTCTTTCGAGGGCAGGCTTTGATGTCACAAAATGTTTTGCCGGATAGACCGCCAGTTTGTCGCGCTCTTTGATAATCTCGCCGGTGAGCGGCACGATTTCGGTGATCCGCTCAATTTCATCACCATAAAACTGGATTCGGAAAGCGTTCTCATGGTAGGCTGGAATCAAATCAATCGTGTCGCCGCGAACCCGGAAATTCCCGCGCACGAAATTAATATCGTTGCGATTGTAATGGATATTAATCAGCTGGCGAATCGTGTCATCCCGGCTGTATTCCTGCCCTTTTTCGAGAAAGACGAACTGCTTCCGGTATTCCTCCGGCGATCCAAGGCCGTAGATGCACGAGACCGAAGCCACGATGATGACGTCGTCTCTCTCAAGAAGCGACGCCGTGGCACGCAAGCGCAGGCGATCGATATCGTCATTGCGCGATGTCTCCTTCTCGATAAACGTGTCGGTTGTGGGGACATAGGCTTCGGGCTGATAGTAGTCGTAATAACTAATAAAGAACTCGACCGCATTGTGGGGGAAGAAGGCTTTCAACTCACCGTATAACTGCGCCGCGAGGGTCTTGTTGTGGGATATCACCAGTGTCGGCCGTCCCCATTGCGCAATTACGTTGGCAATCGTGAACGTCTTACCCGAGCCAGTCACGCCGAGAAGGGTCTGGTGCTTTCGCTCAGCGGCAAGGCCTTCCAGCAGTTCACGAATAGCCTGAGGTTGATCCCCTTTTGGCTCAAACGGGGAGTGGAGCTGGAATACTCCCGGGCTGGCGATAGATGTTTTGTTTACGGTTTCCATCAGCATTATCTAAACGACGAGTTAGCCTTGCAATATATCTAACCCGGCTCAAGAGGCAATCACTTAGGGAAAAAGAACCAACCTTAAGCCGGAGCCATTCCTAGATATTTTATGGAACCACCTTGCCGCTCAATAGTTTAAGTCACATGCCGAGCTGGTAAATCAGTGGCAACTTTGGGCAAGAATGGCCTTGACTTGCCGAAGAAAACTGGTACCTTTAGCGGCTTGAATGTTCTCGCATTGGGCGAGCTAAGCAATTGGAGGATAACGAAGATGTATGCTATAATGCAGTTGGCTGGGTTTCAGTACGCGGTTGAAGAGGGTGTCACCCTTCGCGTCCCGATGCTCCACAAAGACAAAGGCGCCAAAATCACCATTGATAGCGTCCTTCTCGCCAAATCGGGCGATAAGACGCTGGTGGGAACTCCGACTATCGCCGGTGCGGCCATCGAGGCCGAAGTGACTGAAGTTGGCAAAGACGAAAAGGTTCTTACCTACAAGTATCGTCGTCGTACCAAGTACCGCAAAATGATCGGTCATCGGCAGGATTTTACCGAGATCAAGATCAACAAAATCACGCTTCCCTAAGAAGGCAGGCCCCCCAGACAATATGATGTCGCGGAAGGCATGGATTGCCGCAATTGTACTCGCCATCGTGGCCTTTTCTGTTTCCGCCATGGGACAGGAGCGTCCGGATGGTCCGCGCGTTGTCGGCATTAAAGTCGAAGGGAACCGTAACGCTTCCCAAACGCTGATCCTTTCGGTGTCAGCGATCCATATCGGTGAAGTCCTCAGCAGTCAAGCTGTGCAGGAAACTATCAAGCGGCTCTACGCCCTTGATCTTTTTGCAACCGTAAAGATTGAGGCGGAAGCGCAGACAGGCGGCGCCACCATCGTCATTCACGTCACCGAGCTTCCCAAACTCACCAGGATCGAATTCAAAGGGCTTGACAAGGTCAGCGAAAAAGATCTGAAGGAGAAAATTGGGCTTGCCGCCGGCGGCTACATTTCCCCCTATCTCTCCCACAGCGCTAAGCAAAAGATTCTCAAGGTATATGCGGAAAAAGGCTATTTCCGCGCCATCGTCACTCCGACTCTTGTCTATTCGGTCGACTCAACCGAAGCCAGCCTTCTCTTTGACATTAAGGAACGTTCGAAAGTCAAAGTCGAAGACGTTATCATGACCGGCAATTCGCGCGTGCCGTCCAAAGAGATTATCAAGAAGATGCGTAACCGCAAACGGGGTTTTCTGAAAAGCTCGGACTTCGCTCAGGAAAAATACGAAGAAGACAAAACAAAAATCATCGATGAGTATCACAAGCTCGGATTCATAGACGCCTATCTAATTTCTGATTCGATGTCGATCGACTCGTCCCTCAATCTTATGACAATCTACCTCGATGTCTACGAGGGGCCGATATACTACTTCGGCAAGACAACTTTCAGCGGCAATAGTGAGATCAAGTCCGACCTCCTTGAGAGAACACTCAAGTTCCATGAAGGGGCGATATTCGACGAGGACAAATATAACGAGTCAATCAGCGAGTTATACAGCGCCTATCAGGAGATAGGGCATATCCACGCCCGCATCCTCGACAACCGCTCTACCCGCGCTGATTCCATTCTTGATATCTCATATGAAGTCTCAGAGGGACTTCCGGCAAAAATCCGATTCGTGAATATCGTTGGTAATCATAAAACTAAAGACAAAGTCATCCGCCGCGAAATTTCCGCTCTCCCGGGGCAGACATTTAACCGCAGTCTGCTCCTTCGCTCGGTTCGTGATGTCATGGCGCTCAACTTTTTTGCCAAGGCCGAACCGGACCCCGTCGTACTTCCGAATGGTGACGTCGACATCGAATTCAAAATGGAAGAGAAGCAGACCGGTCAGGTCAATGCCGGAGCCGGATATAACAGTCAGGACAAATTGGTTGGCAATGCCGGAATTGGTATTCCCAATTTCCGCGGGATGGGTCAAAACGTCAATTTCTCCGTCGATTTCGGTGGTCGCCGCAACTCGGTGTCGGTTTCGTTCACCGAGCCATGGCTGATGGGACGCCCGACTCTTCTTGGTACCGATATCTACACTACCAATCGCAAGTGGTTCGAAGACTACACCGAGCGAAGGCAGGGTGGATCGGTTCGCCTCGGACGGCGTCTCCGCTGGCCGGACAACTATTTCAGGGTGTTGGGGTCATATCGGTTGGAGAGAAACAAGTATTCTGACTTCAGCAGTGACTATAAATTGCAGAATGGGTTAAAACAGTACCATAAGTATGAGTGGCAGAAAGATACTGTCATAAATTCAGTTCCCGATACAATTACCATTACCAGGTATAGCCCCACCGTATCAACGAATCCTTATAAACCGTATGCAAACTCGATTCTTGAGTATGGCGAATTGTGGCGCGCATCATCTCAAGTCTCGTTTTCGATTACGCGCGATTCGCGCAACTTGCCTGAATTTGCGACTAAGGGTTCAGAAATCATTTACTCGTTAGAAATCACCGGCGGCCCTCTCGGAGGTTATTGGCATTCAATCCGCCAAAGTTTTTCTGTTGCTAAGTTTATTCCGCTCTGGAAGTTCGCACTGGCATCGAGGATTCAATATGGGGCGATCAGCGCGCCGTCTGGCGATTCACGTATAACAATCTCTGACAGGTTTACGCCTGGCGGCACATCCTTTGATGGGATTGTTCGCGGCTATGAGGACGGCACCCTAACACCTGATTCTGTGGTTACCCTTAAAGATAATGTGTACTATCACTCTGACAGCCTTGATTGGAAACAGTGGGACAGCCTTGGCACATATGCGGCACATGACTCGGTGAAAACGATTGATAATTCATTCACCACCCGCGTCCGCGGAAAATATATGATCATCGGCAATTTTGAACTGCAGTTTCCTGTTGTCGAACGGCAGATATACATGCTGGCATTTTTTGATGTTGGCAACAGCTGGCTCAATCGAGAAGATATTAAAGTACGAAATGGTTTATATTCCGGCGCTGGATTTGGATTCCGTATTGTGATACCCGGGATGGGGACACTTGGATTCGACTATGCTTATCCGCTCCAGAATCGCAAAGAACGAGGCCAGAAATGGAAGCCCCACTTCCAGGTCGGCACTACATTCCGGTAAGAGAAACAAATAGATAAGGAGAGATAACAGATGAACATCCGCAAACTTGCAATCATCGCGGCAATGGCCGTTAGCGTAATTTTCACCGCCACAATAGCTCAAGCGCAGGCGATTAAGATGGGCTTTATCAAAGAAGACCGAATTCGCGTCGAATACAAGGCTTTTCAGAAAGCGGAAGAGCAATGGAATATCGAGTCCAAAGCGTGGGATGACGAAGGCAGTAGCAAACAGCTGGAGCTACAGACAATGATCGATGAATACGAAAAGCAAAAACTAATATTGTCGGAAGACAAGAAGAAGGAGCGCGAAGCCACTTTGCGCGCCAAAAAAGACGCCCTTGACGCATTCACCAAGACAATATTTGGTCCCGGCGGTCAGGCCGAAATTAAGCAAAAGATGTTGCTTGAACCGATTTATGCCGCCGTCAACAAAGCCATCGAAGCCGTTTCGATCGAAAACGGCTATGACGTGGTCTTTACTCTCACAAGCATCGGGTATATCAAAGAGTCATACGACGTCACCGACAAAGTTCTCGAATATCTCGCCCGACAGGAGCAATAGCCACGCCTCTTTCTCTTGGCGACATCGCCGAGCGAATCGGCGCTAAACTTGAAGGAACCGGCGCTGAAGGAATAGTCATACATGGCGCGGCGCCGATTCAGTATGCGTCAGCAGGGGAGATTTCTTTTCTCTCCAACAGTAAATACCTGAAATTTCTCTCTACGACACAGGCTGGGGCCGTTATTCTCGATCTCAAAACCGAATCGACCCACCCGGCGATTCTTCGCCACGACAACCCGTATCTGGCCTTCGCTTTCGCTCTCGACGCCATCTACCCACCCCAACCACTGATCGCTCCGGGGGTGCATCCCTCGGCGATAGTCGAATCGGGTGCGGAGATCGATCCCACGGCGGCAATCGGCCCCCTCTGCCATGTCCGATCAGGCGCAGTCATCGGAAAGAATTGCCAGCTGGTGTCATCGGTCTTCATAGGACGCAACTGCGTGGTCGGCGATGATTCTCTTTTATATCCCGGTGTACGGATCATGGATGCCTGCACAATCGGCAAACGGGCGATACTACACGCCTCCACCGTCATAGGTTCCGATGGTTTCGGTTTCGCCCCCGGACCGCGCGGAGCCAAAAAAGTTCAGCAGATAGGTTGGGTTGAGATAGGAGATGACGTCGAGCTTGGCTCCAATTGTTCGGTTGACCGCGGCGCGCTCGGACCAACACGAATAGGCAATCGCACCAAGATAGACAACCTCGTTCAGATCGCCCACAATGTCGAAATCGGCGACGATTGTTTAATTGCGGCGCAGGTTGGAGTCGCCGGATCAACCAAGATCGGCAATCGGTGCATCCTTGCCGGTCAGGTAGGAGTAGTGGGGCATATTGAAATCGGGGACGGTACAATTATCGGAGCTCAATCGGGGGTCTCAAAATCATTA
>JBBTMW010000040.1:0-13665 GCA_038067995.1 Candidatus Zixiibacteriota bacterium | reverse complement strand
AAATCATTCATTGAAAATATCTGAAAGCCGCCACTGTCTGTCAGGGTGGGGCGATTCCAACCGTTGAATTTCGCCAGTCCTCCCTGTGATTTGATGATGTCCGTACCCGGTCGCAGATAGAGATGATAGGTGTTGCCAAGAATAATTTCAGCGCCAGTCGATTCGAGATCATCGGCGGTCATCGCTTTGACTGCTCCGGATGTTCCCACCGGCATGAATGCCGGGGTCTGAAAACTCCCGTGAGGGGTGACAACTTGGCCGCGGCGGGCGGGGCCGTCGGTGCTGGTGAGGGTAAAGAAGTTATTAGATGTCATTTTCATAAGATACCAACTCGATAGCAAATTTGGTAGGACTAAACTCTTGAGCCATCGGCTATTCCACGTTGATATCTATATCGATTGGCACTGATGGATAATGTCCGAGCAGGATAGGTGCAATCAACGTCGAAAGAACTGGAGGAAGCAACGTTTCCGATGTCTCATGCATTTCATCCAGGGTCCACCACCTGTGGGACACGAAGTTATCGTTTGTGGTATTCAAGGGGATAATTCGCCCACCTCCGGTTCTTGCAACAAAGTATCGCTCGGTGACCATCCTCATGCCGTCCGCCAGAGTCAGATTGCGTTTGCGACTCCATATCCAAGGCCCAATCGTGAGACTCACACCTATTTCTTCTTCGAGTTCCTGGTTGGCCGCATCCTCGTATGACTCGCCGTCTTCCAGGCCGCCTCCGGGAGGCACCCAATATGTTAAAAGAGTCGGCCTGGCAGGATCGGCCGGTTTTCTGTCAATATACTTTAGGAGAAGTATTTCTGAATGCTCGTTGATGAGAACGATTCGCGATGTTTTGCGCTCAAGCATACAGCTTCAAATAGTGATTATCCGCGTTCGTTTGCATTGTGACACTCTTATGGGTACCCCACCGCTACGCGGTGGGAATTGTCAAAGATGCACCGCACAGCGGTGCGCTACCCATACAGCATGGGAGTGCTGTCCTGAAATTGCTTATGGAAGCCAATCCTCTCACCCCACCAACCGATCGACGGCTGATTGGAGGTCTTTCACGGCCATGACATCGAGTGAGACATCGGTAAGCTGAGCCTCGTTGGCTTTGGGAAGCACTATCGACTTGAATCCAAGCTTGGCGGCCTCGGCGACGCGCCTGTCTATCATCGGGATTCCCCTCACCTCGCCCGATAAACCAACTTCACCCGTCACTACCGTGCGGGCGTCGATTGGGCGATTCACCGCCGATGAGACCAGCGCAATAAGCACGGCAAGATCAATCGCCGGCTCGGTCACACGCAGTCCTCCTGCTATCGATACGAAGACATCGCTTTGTGACATGACATAGCCGCACCGTTTTTCGAGTATTGCCAAAAGAAGCGCCAGCCGTTTGGCGTCAAAGCCGTTCGCAACTCGTTGCGGTGATCCATACGTTGCCGGCGCGACAAGAGCCTGCACCTCGACGAGGATAGGGCGGCTTCCTTCGCAGATAGGCGCAACAACCGAACCGGTTCGTGGCGATGACGAAAAGCCGGAGAGAAAGAGCGACGATGGATTGGCCACCTCGACCAATCCTTTCGGACCCATCTCGAAAACGCCAATTTCGCTGACTGACCCGTAGCGATTTTTCACGGCCCGCAAGAGACGATAGACATGTGCCGAATCTCCTTCAAAATAGATGACCGTGTCGACCATATGCTCAAGGACTTTCGGACCGGCGACCATCCCATCCTTAGTGACATGCCCGACCAGAAAGAGAGCAACATGATTGGCGCGCGCCTGCTGGATAAGTTGGTTGGCGCATTCACGAACTTGACTGACTGTCCCGGGCGGAGAATCAAACTGACCGCTTGCCATAGTCTGAATTGAATCCACAAAGACTGCCTGATATTTCCCCGACGCGATGTGGTCGGCAATTTCTTCAATGCTGGTGCTGTTGAGGGCAGTAACGCCCTTCTTGTCGATGCCGATTCTGTCGGCGCGTATTCGAATCTGTGCCAGCGATTCTTCGCCGGTGACATAAAGAACTGACATACCGTTCGAGGCGAATCCTCCGGCGACCTGAAGCAGGAGCGTCGACTTTCCGATTCCCGGTTCACCGCCAATGAGAACCGATACGCCGGGGACCGCCTGTCCACCGAGGACGCGGTCGAACTCGGTGATACCACTTGCGAATCCTTCGGCTTTGTCGGTCGTCACCGCCGATAAGGCTACTGCCGTTGACGGAGCGGGTTTTCCTTTTGCGGTTTTCTGCGGGACACGTTCCTCGACAAGACAGTTCCATTCGCTACATTCACGGCATTGTCCCTGCCATTTCGAATGCTCGGCGCCACAGCGGGTGCAATAGTAGGCTGTCTTCGTTTTTCCCGGCGCGATTCCCATCAGTGTTTCCCTCGGATGCCGCTTGAGATCATAAACCCTTTCACCTGCGGATGCGAGGTTTGCTCCACTTCATCGGGGGTGCCGTCAAAGGCTACTTTGCCGTTATCGAGCATTACTATCCGCTCGGCAATCTTGAATGCCGAGACCATGTCGTGCGTGACTGTCACCGAGGTAACATGCAGTTTCTGATTCAATTCCACAATCAGATCGTTGATCACATCTGCCGTCACCGGATCGAGGCCGGTGGTAGGCTCGTCGTAGAGCATCACCTCGGGATCGTGGGCGATGGCCCGCGCCAATCCGACCCGCTTGCGCATGCCGCCCGACAGCTCCGCCGGCCCCTTGGTTTCGGAACCGGAGAGGCCGACCATTTCTATCTTTTCGAGCACTATCTCCCGGATTTTCTTTTCGGGATGACGGCGTTGCTCCCGCAACCCCAGAGCGATATTGTCAAAGACACTCATCGAATCGAAAAGCGCCGCCCCTTGAAAGAGCATCCCGAATTTCCTTCTAAAATCGGGGAGATTGCGACTGCGGATAGTCGATACGTCTTCGCCATCGACAACGATTCTTCCGCTGTCAGGAGTTAAGAGGCGAATTATGTGCTTTATCAGTACCGATTTGCCGCATCCTGATTGGCCGATGATAACAAGGGATTGCCCCTGCGGAATTTGGAGATCGACACCGTCGAGCACCGTTTGGGAGCCAAAGCGTTTGGTGACATTTTCTATCGATATGCGTGGGATTGCTGTCATGTCATACTCTGAAAAGTAGCACTGCAAAAACGAAGTTTGATATGAGAATCATTACTGAGGAAATCACGACCGCAGTCGTGGTTGACTGCCCTACCCCATGTGCGCCGCCGGTGGCGTTGAATCCTTCATAACAGGCGACGGTGCCGATGATTAGGCCGAAGACCGAGGCCTTTATAAGGCCGTTGATAAAATCACCTATTGCGAACGAACTTTTGAATCCGTTCAGAAAAGTCTCCGACGACACATTCACGCCAATAACCGAAACCGCCCAGGCTCCGGCAATGCTCAGGAAAATCGCAAAAACGACCAGGAATGGAACCATGAAGAGGCAGGACAAAATGCGCGGCATCACCAGATAACGAATGGGGCTGATCCCCATCGACTCAAGAGCGTCGATCTGCTCGGTCACTTTCATCGTTCCCAGTTCGGCGGCGATACCAGCCCCGACTCGACCGGCAAAAACAATCGCCGACAAGACCGGCGCCAACTCGATAACGACGGCTTTGCCGACCGCTTGTCCGAGATATCGCAATGGCGCACCGATAAATGCAAACTGATAGGCCGCCTGCCACGCCGCCACGGCGCCAACGAATATCGATATCACGAGAATGAGCGGAAGAGAGTTAACGCCAAGGTAGTAGAGCTGATGCACGAAGAGGCGGAAAGAACGCGGCAGTTCTGCAACGGCTTTCATGGCACGAAACAACAGAAGAGCGGTTCCTCCGATGCGACTGAAGAAACGGATACCCCGACGTCCGATCGCTGAGGTGCTGTAATAAATCGGCATGACTTATAAGAATTGTGAATCTTCGGCTGGTTCGACGTCTGGAGGAAGCTCCCGGCTTCGGCTATCGAGATTGCCAAAGCGGGTCAGGTCGCCGCGGAAGGCAAGCTTGACGTCGCCGGTTCGGCCGTTACGATTTTTCGATATGATGATATTTGCGACACCAAGATGCTCGTGGTTCTTGGGGTCTTTGCGCTCGTCTGATGAAAGATAGAACTCCGGCCGATGCACCATCAGCACGAGATCGGCATCCTGCTCGATAGCTCCCGACTCGCGAAGGTCGGCCAGCTGGGGGCGTTTGTCGCCGCCGCGATGCTCGACCATTCGTGACAGCTGGGAGCAGGCGATGACCGGTACCTCGAGTTCTTTGGCCAGCATTTTCAGACCGCGAGAGATTGACGTCATTTCCTGCTGGCGATTTTCATACCGTCCCGAGGCGTGCATCATCTGGATATAGTCGATGACAATGAGGCCGACATTGTATTGATTTTTGAGACGGCGCGCCTTGGCCCGCATTTCAAGAATCGAGAGATTGGCAGAATCGTCAAGAAATAGCGGGGCATTGCGAAGGGCATCCCCTTTCAGCACAAGGGTGCGCATTTCGCGATCACTCAACTTCGATGACATAGCATGTTGCTGAGAGATTCCGGCCCGGCCGCAAAGCATACGCATCACGACCTGGTCTTTTCCCATTTCTATCGAGAATACGCCGACGCCAACGCCATGTTCGATTGAGGCATACTCGGCAATGTTTAATGCAAACGAAGTTTTTCCCATCGAAGGCCGCCCCGCTACGACGATAAAATCGCCGTTGTGGAGGCCGGTGATGATTGAGTCGAGATCATCAAATCCCGTTTTGACCGCCGCCGCCGGGATACCGGTGGTCTGGAAATAGTCGATCTGTTTGGTGACCTCATCGACAACTCCCTTGATGGGCACAAAACCCTGTTTGAGTTTCCCCTGCGAAATCTGAAAGATAGTCGACTCAGCCATATCGAGAAGAGCATCGGCATTCGTGTCGCGCTGGTAGGCGCTCGCCGAGATGGCATTCGACGAATCAATCAGCCGACGGAGAACTGAGTTCTCCATGATGATATTCAAGTAGGATTCGAGATTTGCGGTCGATCCAACCCCCTCGACAAGCTCAACGAGATGCTGTCGTCCACCTATTTTCTCAAGCTTTCCATCGACAAGCAGGCAGTTGGCCACGGTCATGATATCACACGGCTCGGCGCGATTGGTCATATCAAGAATCGCTTTGAAGATTATCTGGTGCTTGGGATGATAAAAATGCGCCTCGCTGTCGAGCGTCTCGATTGCTTTGTAGAGCGCCTGCGGATCTTTGAGGATCGCGCCCAGCACCATCTGCTCGGCATCGATTGACTGCGGCGGTTGCAGATGCTCAATATCGGTTTTCATCTCGCGTCGATAGGCCATCTTACTCCCCTATCGAATCGTAACGGGCGCGAAGCTTCTGCATATCTTCCCAGGTATCTTTCTTGTAGGCTGGATTACGCAAAAGGGCGGCAGGGTGATAGGTCACCATTACCGGCACCGATTCGAATTCATGCCAGTAGCCGCGCATTTTCCCCAGCGGCATCTCTTTCTGCAATATTCCAATTGCCGCGGAACGTCCAAGAAGGCAAATCAACTTCGGCTGGATCAAGCGAATCTGCTCTTTCAAATAAGGCAGGCATTGTTCCACCTCGTCGGGCTGAGGCTCACGGTTATTAGGGGGACGGCATTTCAGGATATTGGCAATGTAGACTTCCTGACGCGACAACTGAATCGCCGCAATAATTTTATCAAGAAGCTGTCCCGCTCGTCCGACAAACGGCTCACCGAGACGGTCTTCGTCGGCTCCCGGAGCCTCGCCGATGAAGAGCAATTTCGCCTTTGGATTTCCAACACCGTAGACGAATTTCGTGCGCGTTTTTCCCAAGGGACATTTCTGGCAATTGCAGATAGCGGCATTGTGCTCGGCGATTGAAGTAAACTGACTAGAGGAAACGGCAGGCATTACTGGTACCGGAACGGATGTCGTCAGACGCTGTGGCGGTTCGATGGTCACGACCGCGGCTGATTGAGTCGACGGTTCGAGAATGACTTCGCGCTCCCCCAGTTCCATCTGGGAAATAAGATAACGCCGGAAAAGCTCTGCCGGCGACAGGCGGTTTGTAGACATCGTTTGGGTTACTCTAAAGCGATGTTACAACAATCGGAACAGATTCTCAAGAAGGCAGGCTGGTTGAAAGGGAATGTTTCAGAAAAATTGCTATTTTCGTGGGCGGCCGACGTCCCGTCTGCCCCGTGAGATGGGTAAACCGTCACATTTTCACAGATGGCAATCCTTCTTGTCTTTCAAGAAGTTAGAACTAGGCTCCGGCTTCCAGACTTGTTGAAGAAACCTTCATTTCATGAACCGTTTTCAAAAATGTCACTCCAGCGAATGCTGGAGTCCATCTTAACTCTTTTTGGGACAAGACTGGATGCCAGCCTTCGCTGGCATGACAGACATGAGAACCTTGCACTAACACCATTTTTTAGCTGTCCCGTTCGCGGGAGTGACAACTGTGGGAAAAACAGATAGAAACGAAGGGTTACCTTATAATGCCGGGGGGGTTGGACAACAACTCGGAAATTCTGTCGAGCAGACGAATCGCGATACGGGATTTCTCTTCCAGCGGCCATTCTTCGATCTTGCCGCCACGCGAGAGAACGGTCACCTGATTCGTATCCGACATGAAACCGGTGGTTGAAGAAGGGGAGTTAAGAACAATGATATCAAGCTGTTTGGCGTTAAGCTTTTTCTCGGCGTTAGCCTTGCCATTCTCGGTTTCGAGGGCAAAACCGACTACGATTCGACCGGGACGTTTTTGTCCGACCAGCGAGCCGAGGATATCGATTGAGGGCTTGAGGGCGAGTGTCGTTCCGCCGCCAACGGCCTCTTTCTTAATCTTCTGATTCGATTGCTGGGCGGGGACAAAATCGGCCGGAGCCGCGGCCATCACGAGACAATCGCACGAAGGAAATTCACGCGACACCTCACGAGCCATCTCTTCGGTGGTGGTCACGTTGATAATGCGCACACCAGTCGGTGCGGGCAGAGCCGTTGGGCCGGTTATCAGGGTGACATCGGCGCCAGCGGAGTTGGCCGCTTCGGCGATGGCGTAGCCCATTTTCCCTGATGAATGATTGCTGAGGAATCGCACCGGATCAATCGCTTCGCGGGTCGGTCCGGCGGTGACAAGAATGTGCTTACCGCTCAGTTTTTTTTTTGCGGCAGGGCCGCTGGATTTGAAAAAGTTCAGAATAGAGTCAAATATGCGCTCCGGCTCGGCCATCCGCCCTTCGCCGACATGATTACAGGCCATATCGCCGGAATCGGGATCGATGAAATGATAGCCTAGATTTCGAAGGGTGGCGACGTTTCGCTGGGTGATGGCATTCCCCCACATAGTTGGATTCATCGATGGCGCAATCATCACCGGTTTTGGCGTGGCGCAAATAATCGTGGTGAGGAGGTCATCAGAAATTCCGGCGCTCACCTTACCGAAAAAGTTCGCGGTTGCCGGCGCTATGAGAATCAGATCCGGCCATGTCGCCAGATCGATATGGCGCGTTGCGACAAATTCCCCTTCGGGAAAGAGCTCTGTCGCCACCGGCCGTTGTGAAACAGTCTCAAGAGTAAGGGGAGTGATAAATTTGCGGGCGCTCTCTGTCATGACCACTTGCACCTCGGCGCCGTCTTTGACAAGCAGGCGCACGACGTTGGGCGTCTTGTAACAGGCTATCCCTCCAGTCAGGCCGACCAGAATTTTCCTGCCGTGTAGTGTCATGGGAACTCAGTGAATCATTGGAGAAGAATCATCGGAGTCGCCATCCATCAACTCCTCAAGTTCTTCAAGATCACGGAACAACACCGACGCCGCTACTCCTTGCACCCGTTCAAGAGTCACAGTGCGTGATCCGAAAAGAGCCGAGCGGTCGATGACCGTTTCGAGTTGTTCATTGTCGACAAGATTGGAGTGAATCAGTTTCAGGAGAAAGCTGTGGGCTTCATGTGTCCAGAAACGTTTTTCGATGTCGGACAACACTCGCCGCATCGCCGGAACCTGGGTGAATCCAGTGAACTGCCGCTCTCCCTGATCGTGAAGACGTGAGGCCAGCCATTCGTAAGCCGAGCCGATATCGCTTTCGGAGTAGCCCATATCCTGCAATGTCGCGGAAATATCATCGGCGTCAGTAAGCCAACTGTCGAAATCCTGAACGTTGTCCATCAGAAAGACGACAATCTCCAGAACTTTGCTCCGCATCATCCGATTTTTCCTTTCGTTACAGCCATCCCAAGATACTCGGCTTGGCGCCCCCATGCAATAAACATTATCGGCGGAGGAACGCTATTTCAGTACTTTCCAATCTGGCAGAACTATGTTGTCACTCTTGACGTTACGATACGCCGTGAATGTCACATCGACCAGAATGACTTCGGCCAGTTTGAAAAGAAGGGCTTTCGGGCGGGGAATCTCGAAATCATCGAGACGAATCTGAAAGGTCGCCTTCACGGTAATCGATTCGCCGCCGCCGATATTTTTGCGACGAATCTTCAGCTGAGGATGGATTTCCCGCGATACGCCATGAATGAAAAACTTCCCGACCCCGGCGGTGTTGTAAAGTTTCCCTTCTTCAAGGGTCTTGGGTAGTCCCACTTGTGAAGTCAGCTCAAAAAAAGCGTAGGGGAATTTATCAGTATGGAGATGACGATCCCGCATATGGCCGTCACGGGTTGAAATGCCCGTCTCAAGGGTGCGGAGATCACAGCGCACGATTCCGGAAATGACGCTGACATTGTCAGGATCAACCATGAATCCGCCAATGATGTCGATCGTGACTCCTTCGATAAACTCAAGTTTGGCGTCAGATTCAAAAAGAACGGTATCGGCTTTCTTTTCTGGAGAGAGGCCGAAATCGGCAGACATCGCTACATTGCCGAAGCAGACAACCGCTACAAGTAGCAGAAATATCTGTATTCGCCTAATTGTCTTGCGCATCTTGATTTATCCAATCTTCCAGAAGTTTCACTTCCTGCGCTGTCCATGGAGTGAGTCCATTGGGCATGTATCCCGTCTGCACTGCATCAAACATATGGCTCACCGCCGCATTTCCTGGCACCACGATGCTTGTCCCCAAATGGGACGCTAATCGCACTTTCAGCCATTCTCCGGAGCCAAAATCTATTCCTCCTTGCATCGAGCCCCCGCCATGGCAGGGGGCAATGGCACAGTCCCGCACAATCAGCGGTTTAATTTGAGAGGCATATGACACCCCGTCGTCATCCCATAGGTACCCAACCGCCAATTCATTGATAATTGTTGCGCTGTCGTGCGAAGGATTAGCGAGAGTAATTGTGAATGATTCTTCACCTTCGAGGATGGCGTCTTCAACGGTGGTGATAGTCATCATGGTCGAGGCCGCACCAGAATCAATAGTAACTAGTCCGGAGTCGCCCACGAAATCCTCGCCGTCAAATGCCGTCCCGTTAGACGTCGCATAGGACACCGACACTGATGCATCGGTATTGCCGGTGCGAGTTACGAGAAAGGCCATACCGCCGCCTTCTATCGCCGTCGCGTTTGCCACAGAAATTTCCATTGGGCCGGGAGTACCATGATTTTGGTCATCCTCCGGCAACGGGCTCTCCCCCAAATCGACACAGCCAGCTACCAGCAGGCAAATCGGAATTATTACAGAACGAAGAAGTTTTGCAAGTGGTTTCATCGTAATCGTCAGCTCACATTATGCGCGGTTCAGCGAAACACTCAATGAATAGTCCAGCCGGCTCAATTGTCCTGCGCGTCCTGGTCGATCCAGTCGCGAATGGTGGCCTGCTGTTCGGCAGTCAATGGAGTGCCATTCTTCGGCATCCGAACACCGAACCGGGGTGTCCCTGTTGTTTTGAAATAGAGCGAACTCGAACCGGCATCTTGCGGCACAACAATGGCACCATTGTTACCCACGGCATTCCGCACCGTCGCCCACGCCGCAGTACCCATCGTATACCCGCCGGAGCTGGAACCACTTCCATGGCAGGTCGCAACCGCGCAGTTGCTTGCGAGAATTGGTTTCACTGCCGATGCATACGATACTCCATCATCGTCCCAGATTTTTCCGGTCGCCATAGAATCGGTAACAGAAGCGCCGGTCACCGAACTGATTTTGAATGTGAATGACTCTCCGAATTCAGGCGTCGCATCTTCGGTGGTAGCGAGCGACACATTTGTGGTTGTCGCTCCGGCCGCGACTGTATCGGAACCCGATGCGTTGGGCAAATCGGAAGGAATTGTCGCTGTCCCTGCTACTTCTGAATAGTTGAATATGATCGGGTCTGTGGTAGAGCCTGTGCGGGTAACCGTAAATGATATGACATTTCCCTCAAGAACTGTCGCGTCGGCGACCGCCACGGTGACCGTTCCTCCTCCGCCACCGCCTGTGCCGTTACTACCCCCGGAACTGTTACATCCAACAAAGCCTGTCATTGCCAGCAAACATGCCAGCGCGACGGCAATTCGTAATACCCTGCTCAAGATTCTCTCATCCATGCTACCATCTCCTGTTCAATGTCAATTTGAACCGCGCGGGTTCAGCGGGAACCCGTGCTACTAAACCTCACCACACCGGTACCCCACCGCAGAGCGGTGGGGGAAAAACGCGTCGGTAACGCACAGCTTGCTGTGCGATTCCAGGAACCAAGGGATCCCCCAGCAAGCTGGGGGCGACCGGTTTCAATTCTCGCCGCGCCCTCACGCGTGTCACTCCCGCGAAAGCGGGAGCCTATCCAACTCTTTCTAAGACAAGATGGGTTCCGGCTCTGCCTCCCGCGCGCCAAAGGCGCACGGGACTTGGTCGGAATGACAGGATAAAGCGCTTCTCGAAATAAACTCCTTAGCTCTTGCCGTACTTAAACTCACTCCCATCAATATCCCACATGAAATTGCAGAAAAACGACATCCCGCTCGTCTTTGGTTCCGGTGAAGTCCCGCAAATACCTCGTATACGATGGCCGTATCTGTACGAACGGTACGGGATAAAAATCAATTGATGTACGCACCCATTCCTCAATACCGTTCTTGAATCGTCTATCCGAGTCATAGAAGTTATACTCACCAACGGCGTACAGTCCCCAAATAATCCGTGCGTGCACGGCATAATAGGTGGCGACGGCATCGTCGTATTTCCCGATGAGATTTCCTTCACCAAGTAGAGTAAACCTGTTCCACGACACTCCGCCGAAAAGCGATTTGGCCGGAGGATAGAGGCCATAGTTTCCATTCATTCGCTCTGAAAATCGCGAAGACAGACCTGCGAGATAGCCGAATGAACCAATGGAGCCTACCCGGAAGGCGTGGATACCTGTCAGCTCTTGTCCAAACTGGTTGAATGATTCGAGTGCGACATTGACGCCATACAACTCTCCTCCGATAGAGGCGCCGTCCAGAAAGATATTCGTTCCATTGCCGGTTCGCGCCCGGTTGAATCCCTGATGGTCGGCTTGCTTGAGTCCAAAGGCCGGGGCAAAGCGGCCAGCCCGAACATAGAAACGATTATCGCAAAACAACAACTGGCCGTAGTTTTCACGCGCCCCATTTTCAGTAAGGCGGGTGTGATACTGCAATCCTTCAAAAGGCTCAAATGTTACGAAGAGGTCGCTTTGCATTCTGAAGACCGTGCCATCTTCGAGAACGAGATGTCGGGAATCAAATCCAACCAGAAGGGATGGAGCGATTCGTGGTTTGCGATATTTCTCCACCGCCCATTTCTTGGTTTTTTCGAGAGTCAGCTCATTGAGCGCGACGGCATAGTTGCCGAATTCGGTCCGCGCCCCACCACCGGCTCCGCTAATATGGCATTCGCGACAGGCGACGGAATGTTCGACTGACAAATTGGGGAATGAAATGACGCTGGAGCCCGCGAGGATGAATAATGCGATGATAGGGATCAACGCCCCCCGCTTGATATGAAAACGCCTCAGCGCGCTGTTACCGCGCGAATTGAATGCGACCATGTTCCTCTTCTTCCTTGGCTAAAAGAGTACGACAGGCTGTCGTTTCGTACCGTGAAACAACCCAAAGTCGATAAAGGTTTCAACTTTTATTGTGAAATGACTCAGTGCTTGAAGTGGCGAACACCAGTGACGACCATCGCGGCCTCAGCTTTGTCGGCGGCCTCAATAGCGGCTGAGTCATTTTGTGATCCGCCGGGCTGGATTATGGCCGTCACTCCGGCATTCGTGGCCACTTCGACGCCGTCGGGCATTGGGAAGAAGGCATCTGAGGCCATCACCGCTCCGTGCGCCCGCTCACCAGCCCGTTTGACCGCCATGAAGGCTGAATCGACGCGTGAGGTCTGGCCCATCCCGATACCAACCGTGGCGCCATTCTTCGCCAGCACGATAGCATTGGACTTGGTGTGCTTGACCACTTTCCATGTGAATAAGAGGTCGGCAATCTCGTTGGGTTGCGGTTGGCGTTTGCTGACTACGGTGAGCTGTGATTCGGTAAGCTTGTACTCATCGGCAGACTGCACCAGCATGCCGCCTCGAATTGATTGGTATGCGACTCGACCTGTTGGAACCGGCATCGCAATATCGCCAAGTGACAATAAGCGGCGATTTTTCTTTTTCTTGAGAAGTTCTAATGCTTCTGCTGTATAGCCCGGGGCAAGGACGCATTCGACAAAGGGGGTTTCATGGAGGACTTTGGCGCACTCCATATCCACTTCCCTATTCAATCCGATAATCGAGCCATACGCCGATAACGGGTCGCTGTCATAAGCTTTTTGATAAGCCTCAGCGATTGTTTTTCCGATTGCGGCTCCGCATGGATTGGTATGCTTGACAACACAAGCGAACGGCTCGTCGAATTCAAGAACCATATCGAGGCAGGCATTCAAATCGTTGTAGTTGTTATACGACAGTTCTTTCCCGGCGAGAACCTGAGCATGAATGAGAGATGCTCCGGCGAATCCTTCGAGAGAATAAAGACTGGCGCTCTGATGCGGGTTTTCTCCATACCGAAGAGCTCTGGCACGGGTGAGGCCGAGCGATATCTTTTCAGGAAATTGATCCGCTGTCAATGACCCGGGAAGGCCACGGGCGAAATACGATGTGATGGCATGGTCATAGCGGGATGTCACGGCGTAGACTTTTCCGGCGCACTGACGGCGAAAGGCGAGACTGGTCTGCCCTTTCTTCTTTTGCAACTGCTCTAAAAGCGCTGGGTAGTCGTCGGTGTCGACTACGACCGTGACGCTCTCGAAATTTTTTGCGGCGGCGCGTAGCATCGACGGTCCACCGACATCTATATGTTCAATCACCTCTTCGTCGGAGACTCCCTGCTTCTTTACTGTTTCTTCGAAAGGATAAAGATTCACGACGATCAAGTCGATAGGCCGGTAATCCGACTGCTTCAATTCATCAATATCGGATTCATTACTGCGACGATAGAGGATGCCTGCAAACACTTTAGGGTGAAGGGTCTTTACCCGACCGCCAAGAATTTCCGGAGAGCCTGTAAAAGTCGATACCGAGATGGCTTGCACCCCTGCTTCGCGCAACACCTTGAGTGTACCACCGGTGGAGATTATCTCCACCCCCAGTTTGGAAAGCTCCATGCCGAGTTGTTCGATGCCGCGCTTGTCCGATACCGAAAGGAGTGCGCGTTTAATTTTTACGGTGTCGCC
>JBBTMW010000039.1:0-25382 GCA_038067995.1 Candidatus Zixiibacteriota bacterium | reverse complement strand
AAGGGGAGGGAGGAGCATGGCCAATTTTTGGTGAGCGGCGTGCGACTCCTTGAAGAAGCCCATCACCACCGGTTTAACCCGGTTGAAGTCTACGTCTGTGAAAACGAGATGACCGACAGGGGGTTGTCTCTGGCCGGACGATTTGCGGCCCTCGATATTCCGGTTAAGACCGTCACCACCCGCGACTTGGAGTCATTTGCGGATACGACAACTCCGCAAGGGATAGCGGCCCTGTTCAGCCTGCCTGAATGCAAGCTATCCGAACAAATACTGGGGAATATTCGTAGGATACTGGTATGTGAGAATATCGCCGACCCCGGAAACCTCGGCACTCTTATGCGATCGGCTTTGGCATTTGGTTTCAAGGGGATCGTTTCCTGTGGCGCCACCGCCGAGCTTTGGTCTCCCAAAGTCGTGCGAGCCTCAGCAGGATCGATATTTGGACTAACGGTTATGCAGACAGACATCAAACCATTGCTCGATGCGTTCTCCAGTCAGCGAATTTCCCTGGTTGCCGCCGATCTGAGAGGAGAGGATATCAGCAGAGTGCGATTGCCCGAATCTCGTAACCGCGGGATCGCACTGGCAGTGGGTTCAGAATCGGATGGGCTCACTACCCCCATTCTTACCTCAGCCAGCCTTCGTGTGCGAATACGTCACGCTTCGGGAGTGGAATCACTCAATGCCGCAGTGGCAGGTTCGATCCTTATGAGCAGATTTTATGAAGTGGACAATAAAGCATGAAAAGATCAGTTAGAGTAGTTGCATTGATAATTGCCTCACTCTTTGTGGGATCGACTTCACGAGGGCAGGAACTGACCAAGGATGACGACGGTCTCTTTACCACTCCGGAGCGGACACTGTCAACGCCGCTGAGCAAGGGAGAGACCGTAACAGTCACCGTGCCGAGTGTCATCAGGGGAAATCTGAGTGTTGTTGCCGAGGATGTCTCAGGCGCCAGCCTCCGTTTCCGCAAACGAGCCTTCACCGACAGTCGACGATCGGCATTCGATTACATTGATGTTGTGACTGTTACCATGAGCCGCGCATCCGGTGGAGCCACGCTGGAGTGTCGCGCTCCTGCTTCCCCCGACTGGAAAGAGGATGAGTATCTATCGGTGGAGTTCGAACTGACTCTTCCGCGAGAGACAGTCTTGCGAATCGATGCGCCAAAGGTGCATGCCGTTGTTGAGGGCCCGATGAAGGGTGTGGCTATTACCAATGCCGAGGAAGGAGCCGAAATCATTGATGTCACCGAGTTCACGACAATCTCCGCCCGGCAGTCGTCGGTGAAACTGGAAAGAGTTGCCGGCAAGATTCAGGTGCAGATAATCGACGGGACACTCGTTATCGAAGAAATTTCGTCGACAACGGAGATGGCGCGAATTGAGTCAGAGGGGGCCGAGATTCGCATTGCCGCTTTCAAGGGAGAACTTGATCTCAACGCCGAGTCGGGGCGAATCGAAATATCGGAGTTTGAGCCGACCGGCGACAAATCGACGCTACGCGTAAGTGGTGCGCCATTGCAGGTGGAGATTTCCCGGATGGAAAGCGGACGGGTGACTCTTTCGAACAAGGGAGAGGATATTGAGTTGACAATCCCGGCCGACATTCAGGCCTCGTTTTCCCTCACCGTCGATGAAGGGAGTACGATATCGGCGACGCGCTTGCATATGCGTCCCGATCTGGTTCTTCCTGACCGGCTCAATTTTATCACCGGCAAGGGCGGGGTCGACATTCGAGCCTCCGTCAGACGAAATGGCAATATTTATGTGCGTGGATATGGAGAGAGCGAATAAATGCTGAAGCGATTGACTGCGATAGCGCTGGTTGTTTTTTCTCATTCAGCTTTGTTTGCCGCTGATCAAGTTCGGTGGCCGCTGGCAGAAGGCGTTTTCTATTTTCGCCCGGCCGCGTCGGTCTTTGGAGCCGAGGCCCTTTGGTGCAATCCCGCGGCCCTCGCCGAATACAAATCGCGGAGCTTTCAGTTGATTGGTGAAATTGAGGATGGCTACGCCGCCCGAAGTTGGGGAACGGTGAGCAATGAGAAGGGCTTCGCGCTCGCGTATCGCAATCTCTATTTGAAGGATGAAACCGATATCAGGGAATATCTTGGCGGAGTCGGATTGCCCGCCGGCAAGCGCATGGCGTTTGGTGCATCCTACGGAAAATTCACCAGTGGCCCGGAGCTATACGACAACCGGCATATTTGGACGGCCGGTTCGCTTCTTAGATTGGGGGACAAGCTTACGGTCGCGGCGGTGGCGACCAATCTCAATCGCAATCGAATTGACGGTGTTCGGTCCCGCCTTGAATGGCAATTTTCTGCCGCCAGCCGCACCAAGAACGGCAAATTCACCGCCTCGGCCTCGGCATTTGTTTCTTCGAATATGGCAAATGAGAAACCACACTGGATTTTTGACGGAGAATATACCGCCGCCAAAGGAGTTGTTCTGACTGCGTCGATTGAGTCAAATCGAAACTGGCAGGTGGGGGCAAGAGTGAATCTGGAGCACTACTTCGCCGGTGCGATCTCAGGCTTTGCGCGAAGCGGCGATAGCCGCGGCACCACTGTCTACGGCGGCTGGACAGAGAAGCGGCAAGAGACATCTTTCCCTCCTCGTCCACGGAGAATTTCACATCGTATGCAGGGTAGAATTGAAGAAAATCCGGTACAGCCGTTTTTTGGCGCCAAGCGTCTCCCGTTTCTTTTGCAGTTGCATAGCATCTACCGCGCCGCCGAGGATCCCTCCATTGCTGAAATTGTCATTGGGTTCGATCACGCCTCATTTGGCTTTGCCCAGGCGCAGGAGCTTCGCGATGCCATCACCCATTTCCGTTCGCGGGGCAAATATGTGACCTGTCATCTGCGGAGCGCTGGCAATGCTACCTACTATGTCGCTTCCTCGGCGAATCGAATCATTATGTCACCCCGCGATCAACTGAATCTCACCGGACTTCGCGCCGAAATTACTTATTGGGCGGGCACTCTTGAAAAACTTGGCATCACCGCTGAGATACTTCGTATTGGCGATTACAAATCCGCGGCTGAACCGTTGACCCGACGCGAACCGACAGAAGAGGCGCATGATCAGATGAACCGAATCCTTGACAATCTCTACGGCCAGCTGGTCGCGGGAATCGCCGCCGGACGGCATTTGGCCGATTCAACGGTCAGGGGGATTATCGACAACGGCCCATTCTCGACCGAGGAAGCCATCTCGGCGCATCTTGGCGATGCCGAGGGGCGTTGGGAAAAACTTCATGAGGGTCAAATGCTTGTCGATCGCTCCGAGATATCTTTGCGCCAGTATATAACCGACAGTGTAATAACCGATCGCTGGACTCCGGAGAGCAAGATTGCCGTTGTTGTCGTTGATGGCGAAATCATGCCCGATAAAGGAGCAGGCCTGCCATTTCAATCCAATAACGCCGCCACCCCATCTCTCCTTCACAAGGGATTGTCGCAGGCAATGCGGGACCCATCGGTGACAGGCATCGTGCTTCGCATCGACTCTCCGGGCGGCTTCGCCACCGCCGCCGATGATATGCTCTTTCTGCTTCAGGACGCAAAACGTTACCGTCCGATGGTGGTTTCTATGGGGAACACGGCCGCCTCAGGAGGTTATCAACTCGCGATTGCCGCTACTGATATCTATGCCAGTCCGGCGACTATTACCGGCTCGATTGGCATCTTTGGAGGCAAGGTTGATGTGAGCGGACTCGACCAAAAAATAGGTGTGCATCGCGAACTCTATACACGAGGAGCCAATGCCGGACTTCTCACTCTCAGCCGTCCCTGGACCGACAAGGAGCGGGAGAAATATTTCTCACTCCTCAAGACATCCTACGGGCATTTTGTGCATTCGGTGGCCGAGAGTAGAAAGATAAGCGAGGATTCGGTCGATCATCTGGGACAGGGACGGGTGTGGGTAGGGACTGAGGCCGTTTCCAATGGGTTGGTTTCGGATGAAGGCGGGCTGATGCAGGCCATCGCCGATTGTGCGCAACATGCTGAAGTGTCCGACTATTCTGTCGGCGTCTATCCAAAGCGTCGATCCCTCTTTTCATTCTCTCCGCGAGGAATATTTTCGGGATTTGTGAGGCAAACTGCGAAGCTATTCGGCTGGTCTGATGAGAAAGCGTCGTCTTCTATTCAGCTCCCCGATGGGGCAGTGATGGCGCGAATGCCGTTTGATCTGGCGATTGAGTAAACCATTTCTCGACAGCATAAAAAAAGAGCCGCCGGAATTTCCGACGGCTTTCTTGTTTGAGTCAGCGACAATGTTGTCCTAATTGGCGGCGTACCCGACATCCTGCTGTTGCCACCCCGTCCGCTGGAAAACACGCACGGCCGGCGTTTCGGGCGGAAGTTTGTTTGGATCATCCAGATCGACATCATATGACCAGATACGATTCGGAGGATTGTAGTAGGTACCGTTCCATGTGCCGATTGCCTGCTTTGAGTTCCAAAGATTTACTGCCGATCCGGACCAGGTAAAGTTCTTGCCGGTCCAGGTCTCGAGAAATCGCGGAAGGTTTTCAAAACCGCCGTTATATGTCGTTGCCGTTGTGTTTACGTTCCCTGTCAAATAGGAGGCATTTACTTTCGTTGCCACTGCAATGCGTTTGCTTTTTGAGCTGTCACCGTAGACGTCATTCCACGACGACGACAGAAATGTCACGGCGTCGGCCATGAGCGATGCGGGTTGCTTGTTGACGCTATTATAGTCGCCGACGGTATAGATTGGATTTTCGCTGGCGATAGTCAATCCGGAACCGAGTGTTGAACCGTTCTTGAGCCGCAGGGCGGGGTAATCTTTGCCCGCCGTCTTGTCAGAGAAGTAGATCACGCCATTCGATGGAGCATAGCCGTTGTCCTGGAGTTTCTTAATATCAAGTTCAGTCACGTCGACCTTCTTGTTCTCGCGCTGATCCTTGAACTTGTTGTCCGCAACCGCCATGATTCCCAGCGTCATAAAAGTGGCGGTAACATCGGACCACGAACCACCAACCTTCCGAAAAGCCTTTCCATCGATAAACTTCAGGGTGGACTTTGCTTCATACGAATCCGGATTGCCGGATTCTCGCTCAATCAGTTTGTGCGGATCGCCTCCTGCCGAAGGCGCCAGCGGAAGATTTAGTTTTCCCTGACCGTGGGCGGAGTCCTTTACTCTGCCATCCCATCGCGCAACAGAAGAGTCATACCACTTGGCATTGTTGGCGTCGAGCCAGCCGGAACCGAGTTTCATCGACGCATACGCTCCAGTAGCATCCTTGATCAGCACATCTCCGGAACTGACTGGTTCGGGGCCTTTTCGGCCATGGAGAATTTTGCCTGAGGCAGTCACATAACTATCCATCTTGAGACTGCTGTTGGCCTGCACCCATAAATTGCCGTTGGAGTGGACGCGACCCACGAGGGTCATGTCGGCGCCGGGAGCGATTTCAAGATCATTACCATAGAACACGGCAAACTGAAAGATAGGCACGAGGGCTGTTTCAAATTGTTCATTCAACGTCACCTGAGCACGCTGGGAGGCATTGATTGCGGTCGATGAGAGGTTAAATGTCTTGACCAACCCGTGCAATCCGGCCAATGAACCGGTGGTGAGCTCGCGGACTTCGGCTGGGCCTGCATCCACGGATCCATATTTCACACTGCATGAGTTTATCGAGTCATTCCCCTCCGGCATGACGAGTGGCGGAGCGCCGGTTTCCTCGTATTCTTTCTGCAAATGAGCCGAGGCCACCTGCAGACCG
Source organism: Candidatus Zixiibacteriota bacterium (assembly GCA_038067995.1). GTDB lineage: Bacteria > Zixibacteria > MSB-5A5 > GN15 > FEB-12 > JBBTMW01. Next base: position 19,619 of record JBBTMW010000039.1, on the reverse strand, counting down.
CTCTCGGCGGCATAAAAGGCCTGGGTTTCATGGAGGTCATTTCCCGAAATCTTGACCTCGTCGTCCGACGTGGACAAGGCTGCAAGGCCGATCATGGTGAGCATTGCCACCATGACGAGGGCGATAAATGTCGCCATTCCTCGCTGTGAAGTTATTGTACATTTCATACTATGAATCTCCGTGCTTTAGCTTCCAATGTTGCGCAGGTACACCGCTGTTTGGAATACGCGCGCATTCTTTCGATTTACCTTGGTGTCGAATTGAGCGTCGGTTGACTGTCCGCTCAATGATATCAGAATTTCCCGTACATCCTCCACGTTTATAGGAGCATCAAGGATGTACCCATTCTTCATGCGATACGTCACCTGAAGGTCGATAATATTCTCAGCAAAGACTTGGGCAACGCCTCCTCGCTGAAGCAACATCAGCTTCGGCGATGCCGCGTCGCTCTTATCCACAAAATAGGTTACTTGTTGCAATGGCACGACAAGAGTGCCCAGAGTATAGGCCTTCGATAAGGGAAGGGCTGGATAGATCACGCGGGCAAGAGTATCGACATTGTTGATCTGAAACCATTCCCCACCACCGGAATCGGGATGCACGATATAGGCATATTGTCCACTTTGAATGCAGGAAACGGATGTGCTCACTTGCAACTTGTCACTCATTGATGCCATGGCGACCGAGAGGGAAGGATCGCAGTCGCCACTTTTATAAGTAACGGTTAGTGAATCGGGATTAGCATTTGCCGGTCGAATTGGTTGAACGCCATTAGGAACGGCGTAGCCAGCCATCCGTGCCTGTCTTGTTAGTTCCTGTATTGCGGCGCGGGCATTCTGCTGGACGTTTGTCACGTTTTCCTGCGCCATGTAGTTCTTGTGCTGAACGATATAGGTCTGAAAAATTGCAGTAGTAATTACTCCCATGATGAGGAGCGCCACAAGAACTTCCAGCAATGTGTGCCCGGCTTGGTTCGGCCGGGAATGACTGCAAAAAATAGTGAGTTTCTTCATATCTACACCTACACCGAATCAGCCTTGACATAGGTAGTGAGCGAGTTTTTCATGTCTCGATTATTGATATCCATCCACTTAACAGTTATGTCGAGTTTTTGCAGGTTAGTTCCTGCGCTGGTGACTTTCCATTCGCGAGTCATTCCCTGTGCGGTATCCGATCCGTTGCTGAACTTGGCGGTACTTCGAATCTCCTCAAGTTTCTGTTGCATCAGCTGTGATGCGACGGTCGTCTTGTTCGACCAGTCATTGCCGTTGAGGGCGACCATGCCCATGTTTAGCAAAAGGAGAAGTGACACGCCGAGTATCATCATGGCGACCATCACCTCCAAGAGAGTCAGGCCGCGCTGGTTAAGCTGTATTTTGTCTGCCATAGAGTTTCCTCGTCTCCAGCTATTTCTATGAGAATTGCATGCCGGACTCATTGAAATTCTCGATAGTTCTTCGCAAGTGTCGAAGTTACAGGGAATTAGGCGGCGCCTTGGCCGGTATTCTGGTGGTTTTTTGGCGAGTCAAAACCACAGTTTACTTTTGAAACAGTCTCCTTTTCCCCACCGAATATGGGGGAACCCCCATACTCATTTCCTCTAAGTCGTTGTGCAGTGACAGGTGTCATGTTCCGCCGGTCCTTGAGAAGCCGGTGGGTAACTGATATATTACCTCATTGCCCATATATAATGTGGCCACTTGTTTGAGAACGCATGACTACAAAGACCAATTCATACGATCATCTGTCTTTTCGCACCGATCTTTATCTGGGCGGGGAGTGGATTTCTCGCGGTGAAAAAATTGTGGTTATCAATCCCTGGGATGGACAGGAATTCGTAGCCGTTTCGTCGGCGTCCAAAGAGGATTTTCTCACCGCGATAGAGAGTGCCCGGGCCGCATTTGCTTTCACGAAAGTTCTCCCTTCGTACAAGCGCGAAGCGGCCTGCCTTCAGATAGCGGCGGGAATCGAAGGACAGATCGACCGCTTTGCCGAAACGATGACTCGCGAACTTGGCAAAGCCATCAAGGATTCCCGCACCGAAGTTCTTCGGGCCATCGCTATCTTTCGCACTGCCGCCGAGGAATCAAAACGAATCGGCGGTGAGCTTATTGACCTTGATTGGATGGCTGGGCATGAAAATCGATTCGGCATTGCCCGACGGTTTCCGCGAGGAGTCATCGCCGGTATTTCGCCGTTCAATTTTCCGCTGATGCTCGTCGCTCACAAGATTGCCCCTGCGATTGCATCGGGGAATTGCATGGTGCTCAAACCGGCCTCGAAGACGCCGCTGTCGGCTCTTCTTCTGGCGGAATTGATTGACGATTGCGACTATCCCAAGGGGGCTATTTCCATATTGCCCGCGTCATCCGACAACGCCCTTCCCCTCATTGAAGATGAGCGAATTAAACTCATCACCTTTACCGGCTCATCCGATGTCGGCTGGTGGATTGAGGGACAGGCCCGTCGCAAACCGGTTGTTCTTGAACTTGGCGGCAACGCTGGGGTGATTGTGGCTGATGACGCCGATATCGAGTATGCCGCCGGGCGCATTGTCACCGGCGCCTATGGTGTCGCAGGGCAATCGTGCATCTCGGTACAGAGGCTGTTCGTCCATGAAAAGGTTCAGGAGGCTCTGGTATCCCGAATCACCGAAAGAATCGCCAAACTCAAAATCGGAGATCCGATGGATCCAACCACTGATATCGGCACAATGGTTGATATGAACGCCGCGTCCAAAGCCAAGACGGCCGTCGATTCGGCTGTGCAACAAGGGGCAATAGTTCTCTTGGGAGGGAATATCGCTGGCAAAACACTGCAACCAACCCTTTTGGGGACTGTAACACCCTCTATGGAGGTCTGCCGTAGTGAAATGTTCGCGCCGATAGCTACGGTCGAGACGTACACGAATATTCACAATGCCGTTGCCCGTCTCAATGCAAGCCGCTATGGATTGCAGGCAGGTCTGTTTACGAACCGCATGTCCGACATCTGGTATGCCTACTCCGCAATCGAATGTGGTGGCGTTGTCATCAATGATATTCCCACCTATCGCGCTGACCATCAACCCTATGGCGGCATGAAAGAATCCGGCATGGGGCGCGAGGGGGTGCGCTATGCCATTGAGGATATGACCGAAGTGAAATTTCTCTCCATCAACAACCGATAGATGGCACGCACAAAGAACCGATGATTGAAAAGGATTTGAATGTCACCAGACGCTGTTAGCATTACTTATCAGCGCGAAACGCGACCTTATTCGGAGGAAGTGGCGGCAGTCTATCGAAGCGCCGGACTTCGCCGTCCGGTCGATGATCTCAGCCGCATCGAGCAAATGATCGAACACGGCAATCTCATCATCACGGCTCGTCATGATGGACGGCTAGTTGGTGTTTCCCGCTCTCTCACCGATTTTTGTTATTGCTGTTATCTCTCCGATTTGGCCGTCCACGCCGACTACCAGCGTCATGGTATCGGCAAGGAATTGGTGCGCCTTACGCGTGAGGCGATCGGCCCCAAGAGCATGCTCCTTCTTCTTGCGGCTCCATCGGCCGATGGCTATTATCCCCACCTCGGCTTTGAGGCCGTCCCCAATGGGTGGATCATTCACCGCACCGAACAGTAAAGAGGACTATCAATGTTATTTGGCGCCCATGAATCAATAGCAGGCGGAGTCGACAAAGCCATCGAGCGCGGTAAGCAGGCCACCTGTGATACCATCCAGATGTTCAACAAATCGAACAGCCAGTGGCGGGCGGCTACGCTCAAGCCGGAAGAAATTGAGCGTTACTCTGCACTTCAGAAAGAGCTGAAGATATCGGTGTCTACTTCGCATGCATCCTATCTCATCAATATCGCCTCGCCTGACAAAGCCCTTGCCGATAAATCGGTGGCGGCTCTTAAGGAAGAGATGGAGCGTTGTGAAGTATTGAAAATCCCCAATCTTGTCCTTCATCCCGGGGCGCACATGCGTGAAGGAGTGGAAAAGGGGATTGCGCGGGTGATTGCAAGCCTCAACCGTCTTTTTGATTCTCTCCAAAATAACAACGTGACACTTTTGCTCGAAACCACCGCTGGGCAGGGGTCGGTTCTCGGGAGCACCTTCGAGGAAATCGCGGCCATGATACAAGGCGCCGAAGCCTCGGAAAAAGTCGGTGTCTGCCTCGACACCTGCCACATCTTTGCGGCTGGCTATCCGATAAGTGATTCCGGCGATTACAAGAAAACTATCCAGCAGTTCGATGACGCTGTCGGAATCGACAAATTGAGAATCATCCACATGAACGACAGCAAGAAGGGCCTTGGCTCCCATGTCGATCGCCACGAGCATATCGGCAAAGGGGAGATTGGTCTCGATGGATTCCGCAATATCGTCAACGACAAGCGGCTTGCGCATATTCCGATGATTTTGGAGACGCCAAAGGAAGAGGAACTGCTCGAAGATATCGAGAACCTCAAAGTTCTTCGCGGTCTCGTTGCGAAGAAGAAGTAGCCACAGTGGCATGATTCCTGCCCGAAGTCTGAACAATCTCCACTCTTTTGATAGTGAATCGTGCCGAAGGCCTTGCCCTTGTCGTCGCGATTGCATACCATTGGCGACGTGAAACTCGGAATCATTGGCAAACCACAAAGCGGCAAGACGACTATCTTCAACGCCGCCTCAGGACAGCATGCGTCGGTCGGCGATTTCAGCCAGACCGTGCACAAGGCCGTAGTCAAAGTCCCCGATCAACGGCTCGATGTTCTGGCGGAAATAGAGAAAACCCAGAAGATTACTCCGGCCGAAGTTGAGTTCCTCGACGCCCCCGGTCTCAGCGGCAAGGGGAAAGAGGGAGCCTCAGCCGAAATCAATCCCGACTTGAAATTGATGGACGCCCTCATTTTGGTCGTCGACGCCTTCAGCGATACAGCCACGCCCGAAGCCGATATACAAAGCCTGATAGAAGAAATGGTCTTCGTTGACCAGATTGTCGTCGAAAGCAATATTGAAAAGAAATTGCGCAAGGCAAAAGTCACCGGCGACAAGTCGGACCAACACGAACTCGACCTTCTCCATCGCTGTCTTAAATCACTCGAATCGGGAAAGCCCGTTATCGATCTCGATTTGCGCGAAGACGAACTTCGGCTTCTCAAGGGCTATGCCTTTATCTCGCAGAAGCCGCTTCTTATTGTCGTCAACATCGGGGAGAATGATCTTCCCAACGTGGCCGCTTTGTCTGGCAAATACGCCTCACTTGTCAGCTCCGGAAAACGGGAAGTGGCGATAGTGTGCGGCAAGATCGAAATGGAGTTGACGGCTCTCGCCGGTGATGAGAAGGCGATGTTCATGAAGGAACTTGGAATCGAGACCGCCGCCATGAATCAAGTCATCCAAAAGGCATATAGCCTTCTTGGTCTCATTTCTTTTCTCACCGCTGGAGAGAAAGAGGTTCGCGCCTGGCCAATCAAGGCCGGAACCAACGCCCAGCGCGCCGCCGGAACGATCCATAGCGACATCGAGCGCGGCTTTATTCGCGCCGAGGTCACACGCTATGACGACTACTGCACCTACAAGACAGCCGCCGCCCTCAAAGCCGCCGGTAAAACGCGCCTTGAAGGGAAAGAATACCTCATGCATGATGGCGATGTCGTTCTTTTCCGCTTCAATGTTTAGCCGTTACGATGCGAACCAGTCGAGTGTGATGGTTGTTAAGGTTTTACAGAGCATGCCGATACAGATGGAGAATAGGATTGCCCGCAATCGCATAGAACGAGCGATACGATGACAACAGTATTAGAACCTGCCGATAAGGCGCCGGAAATCACAACCAACGTGCTCCCCATCCTTCCGCTCCGGGGGACGGTGGTCTATCCCTATCTGGTCATGCCACTCATGATTCAGGATGCCGACCAGGCTCGCATGGTCGACGACGCCCTCATGCGTGGTTCGCGCATCGGCCTGTTCCTGCAAAAAGACGCCAAGAAAGAAAACCCTGGCCCCGACGATTTATATCAGTACGGAGCATCGGGGAATATCCTCAAGATGCTCAGGTTCCCTGATGGCACGGTCAGGTTTCTCATTCAGGGGCTGGCCCGTATTCGCATCAAACGCGTCACCTCCACTGCCCCATTTCTGATGGCCGAAGTGGAGGAGCTTGACGAAGTAGTTTCGGAATCCATCGAGCTTGATGCCGTCCGCCGGAATCTTATGGAGGGGGTCAAGCGGCTGACCGATCTCGCCCCCTATCTCACCGAGGAATTCCATATCTCCGCAATCAATCAGGATACGCCATCGAAGTTTGCTGATTTTGTCGCGTCCAATCTCAATATTCCGATGCTCCAGAAACAGGAGTTTCTCTCTGAGTTGAATGTTCATCGCCGGTTGTCGCGTCTCTATGCCGCCGTCAAGAAAGAGATTGAGGTACTTGAGCTTTCCCAGAAGATTCAGGCGCAGGCCGCAAGTGAGCTGGGGAAATCTCAGCGCGACTATATTCTCCGCGAACAATTGAAGGCGATTAGGCGCGAACTTGGAGATTCCGACGACAAATCGGAGCTTGAGGAGTTTCAGAAAAAGATCGAAGCCGCCGCCATGCCATCCCATGCCGAGCAAGTGGCCCGTAAGGAACTGGATCGCATTTCACATATGTCGCCGTCATCGGCCGAGTACACCGTCTCACGCACCTATCTCGACTGGCTGGTGTCACTCCCGTGGAGCAAATCGACTGAAGACAAACTCGATATCAAGAAGGCCAAGAAGATTCTCGATACCGATCACTACAATCTTGAAAAAGTCAAAGACCGCATCCTCGAATATCTCGCCGTGCGCAAATTGAAAGCCGACGTCAAAGGGCCGATTCTTTGCTTTGTCGGTCCCCCCGGAGTGGGGAAGACATCACTCGGAAAATCGATCGCACGGGCGATGGGGCGCACCTTTGCGCGTGTCTCTCTCGGAGGGATGCGCGATGAGGCCGAAATTCGCGGCCATCGCCGAACCTATATTGGCGCCATGCCGGGACGGGTTATTCAATCCCTCAAACGCTGTGGCTCCAACAATCCGGTCATTATCCTTGACGAAATTGACAAACTCGGCGCTGATTTCCGCGGCGACCCCGCCTCGGCGCTTTTGGAAGTGCTCGACCCCGAGCAGAATGACACCTTCTCCGATCACTACCTCGAGATTCCCTGGGATCTTTCGAAGGTGATGTTCATTACGACGGCAAACCTGATGGACCCGATTCCTGCCGTTCTGCAGGATCGTATGGAGGTCATTCGCATTCCGGGCTACACCGATCTCGAAAAAGTTCAGATTGCGAAGCGCCATCTGATACCCAAACAACTTGAGAATCATGGTCTCACGATTGCCAACCTTGATATTGCCGATTCTGCTATCAAAAGTCTTATCGATGGCTACACCCGCGAAGCCGGTTTGCGCAACCTCGAACGCGAAATCGCATCGGTTGCCCGCAAAGTGGCGCGTAAGGTAGCCTCCGGACAAACCAAAAAGGTGTCAGTGGCAGGAGCCGATGTCCCCAAGCTTCTTGGTCCCGTCAGATTTCTCCGCGAAGAATTAACGCGCTCACCCCGAGTCGGCGTTGTCCCCGGACTCGCCTACACCGCTTTCGGCGGCGATATTCTTTACATCGAGGCGACCGTGATGAGCGGCAAAAAATCGATGTTGCTCACCGGCCATCTTGGCGATGTCATGAAAGAGTCAGCGCAGGCGGCATTGTCATTTATTCGTTCGCGAGGAAGCGAGATGGGTTTGCCGGAAGAACGACTGGATCATCAGGAGTTTCATATCCATGTTCCGTCGGGAGCCACCCCCAAGGATGGCCCCTCGGCAGGAATCACGATGGCTGTGGCCCTTGCCTCGGTGCTCGCCAAACGCCCCGTCCGCTCCCATCTTGCCATGACCGGCGAAATTACGTTGCGCGGAGAAATTCTTCCTATCGGAGGCGTCAAAGAAAAATTGCTGGCCGCGTATCGCGCCGGTATTAAGACGGTGATGATGCCCGAAGGCAACCGCAAGGATGTATCCGAAATTCCCCCTGAAATTCGTAAGTCGGTTAAGCTGAAGTTTTTCTCGGAAATCCTCACGGCGATTAGCTATGCCCTCGATATGGAACGCCCCAAACAACCTCGCCCTGCAAAAGGCTCCGCCTCAAAATCAACGGGCCGCTCCAAAAAAAGCGGATAGAAGTATGGCGCTGAAACTTGTCACCTCCGAGTCGATGAAACAGGCAGACCGGCAGGCAATCGACAAGGAAGGCATCCCCTCCCTGACCCTTATGGAAAACGCCGGCAAAGGCGTCGCCATGTGGGTTCTCGAACACATTTTTCACCCCCCCCATTCCAAGCGGGCTGTCGTATTCTGCGGCGCCGGTAATAATGGTGGCGATGGATTTGTCATCGCAAGGCATCTCTATTCTGCCGCGGTCGATGTCACTTGCATCCTTGTTGGGGATTCATCAGGCCTCTCCACCGATTGCGCCCACAATTATCGTCTGTCAGCTGAATTGCATATTCCGATAGTCACGGTCAATTCTTCTGACTCTCTTCCCACGGTGATAGAGTGCGACGTTATTATCGACGCTCTGTGTGGCACCGGATTCACAGGTGTGGTGCGCGGCGTGATGGCCGATGCTATCAGTCTGATAAATCACAGCTCAGCGATGTGTGTTGCCGTTGATATGCCATCAGGTGTCAATGCGGACGATGGTTCCTGCGATGGAGAGGCGGTTTTCGCCGATGTTACCTGCACTTTAGAACTCCCCAAGTTTGGTCTTTTTGCCTCACCAGGCAGAGAACATGCCGGCGAAGTGGAGGTCATCTCTATTGGCATTCCCGCTCGGGTCATTGAACAAAGCGCTTCGCTTTGTTCGCTCACTACTTCAGACGACATTGTCGAGTCATTGCCAAAGCGAAAGGCTGATGGTCATAAATTCGATTTCGGGACGGTTTTGATTGTCGGAGGCTCGATCGGTCTCACCGGTGCGGCCGCGTTGGCCGGAGAGAGTGCCCTGCGCTCCGGCTGTGGGATGACGCGAATCGCCTGCCCCGCGACCATGCTTCCCGTTATCGCCCCGATGATCCCCGAAGCCACCACCATCCCACTGCCCGACATAGCCAAAAAAGGAGTGCTGGCCCTTCGAGGATTGGGAGATCTGAAAAAAGTGGCGAAGGAAAACTCGGCCATCGTGCTCGGCCCCGGAATCGGCCGCCACCATGAGACACAGGAATTGGTACGACGCTTTGTCGCGAGGTGTGATCGCCCGATGGTCATCGATGCCGATGCCCTCAATGCTTTTGAAGGACATACGGATTCGTTGGTACAAAGTCCATCACCGCGGGTGCTTACTCCACATGCCGGGGAGTTCAAACGCCTCACCGGTGAGCAAGTGGTGAGCGATCTGCAGGGTCGAATAGAGCAGACGGTTAAGTGGGCGAGGCAGTTTTCCTCGGTTCTTGTGCTCAAGGGAAGCCCGACTCTGATTGCGGGGATGAACGGAGAATGCTATCTGAATCCCACCGGAAACAGCGGGATGGCCACCGGCGGGAGCGGCGATGTGCTGTCGGGGATCATTGGTTCACTCATGGCACAAGGGATGTCCCCTCTGAAGGCCGCTATCGCGGGCGTCTTTCTGCACGGCATGGCAGGGGACATAGCCGCTGAGTCGCTGGGGGAGAGGTCGCTGATTGCCGGGGATATCATTTCTGCATTACCTGATGCCTTACTATCTCTTGATAGCGCCATCTAAATGCAGACTTAATTACTTCTCTTTCTGCTGTTGCCACTTTCTTTGCAATTCTATTGTAAATCAGACATTGAGTAGGTATGCTTACAGACTGTGCATCGAATTCTCGGTGTGCCCATCTTTTGGAAGAAGATAATGAACATACTGAAGGCCTATCTCAATCTTACGAAGCCGACTATTATGCTTCTCGTCGTTTTTACGGGAAGCGCGGCATTGGTGCTTGAAGGAACATTCCTTCAGGATCCGGTGCGATTTCTGTTGGTGCTTGTCGGATTGTATCTCGCTGGTGGATCGGCCAACGCCCTCAACCAATATTTCGAGCGGAACATCGACGCCCAGATGTCCCGTACCCAGCGTCGCCGACCTCTTCCGCTCGCGCAAATTACGCCCATTCAAGCTTTGATCTTTTCCATTGCCATCGGAGTCGCCGGCGTGGCGCTCTTTGCAGTATTCTTTAACTGGCTTACTGCGTTGCTCGCATTGGGTACTCTGCTTTTTTATGCTCTCTACTATACGCTTTGGCTGAAGCCGCGAACATTTCAGAATATTGTTATCGGTGGCATTGCCGGTGCGATGGCTCCCGTTGGCGCCTGGACGGCGGCGCATGGCTCGATGAGTTGGGAGCCGTGGATTCTGTTCGCCATCGTCTTTTTCTGGACGCCCCCCCATTTTTGGGCGCTGGCAATGGTTTGCAAAGACGATTATGAAAAAGTGGGTTTGCCGATGTTGCCTGTCATTAAGGGAAACAAGGTCACCCTCGACTACATTTTCTATTATACGATAGTAGTCGTAGCAGTCAGTCTCATGCTCTTAATCACCTCCTTCAGCTGGACCTATCTGCTGGCGAGCGTGATACTCGGGGCGCTCTTTCTTCAAAAGGCCTGGTATGTGCGTCGTCATTTCCAGATGCCACTCATGAAGAAGTTGTTTGGCTACTCAATCGTCTATCTCCTGGCCCTTTTTGCAGTAATCATCGTCGATGGTCTTGTCTGATGCATGTCCTAAACGAAAATAATTTTCATTTATCGCTTGTACCATCACTTTGCGCTTGTGTCATCATTATCATGGGGACAAAGGTGCGAAATTTGATGTTATGCAGGTATCGCGAAGTAGTAGTTGAGTGACCGTGAGCTTTTTTCTATTGACATCGATTTTCATGTCGTATATGCTACCCGCTAATTTCCGGGTAACGTGGTAGTGTTCGGAAGCGAAGAGAGAGTGGAGAACTGCGTCTTTTCACATACCCAGCCGTCGGTAGATTTCTTGCCGCACGGTTCATTCATCGAAAAGACATGTGGAATTCGTAACGAGGTTGAATAAGAGTTGGCACAGATATTTCCCCGCTGGACAAACAATCTTCCTCCCATCGTTGCAGGTGGCGCCGGAGTTGTCGCCGCTCTGGCAGCATTTTTTTTCTGGTACTACGGTTCACCGAAGTACACCGACGTTGGCTATCGGCCGAAACAACCGGTGCCATACTCGCATCGACTACACGTCGGCGATCTCGGAATGGACTGTCGCTATTGTCACACCTCGGTTGAGTATTCATCGGTGTCAATAATACCCCCCACGCAAACCTGCATGAACTGCCACACGCTCATTCTTCCACAAAGCGAGAAACTCCTTCCGATTCGTGAAAGCTACGCCACCGGCAAGCCTATGCAGTGGGTAAAAGTGCACAAACTTCCCGATTATGCCTATTTCAATCACAGCATTCATATCGCCAAAGGCGTCGGATGCGCCACCTGTCATGGCGACCTGAGTCAGATGGAAGTGGTCGAACAAAAGCAACCGCTCAGCATGGGATGGTGTCTCGACTGTCACCGCAGTCCGGAGATTCCGATTCGCCCCGCTGAAGAGATAACCAATATGAAGTGGACGCCTCCTGCCAATCAGCGGGAGATAGTCGCCAAACTTCGCGCATCGGGGGCCATCGCGCCGCCGGAGGATTGCTCAGCATGTCATCGGTAAACCGACCGGACGGCCGCAATGGGCGCGAATACTGGCGCAGTCTCGACCAATTGTCGCAGACCGGTGAGTTCAAGGAATTCCTTAATCGCGAATTCCCGCAGGGAGCGTCAGAGCTTGAGCAGGTAGAAAACAATGACTGGTCGCGCCGAAACTTTATCACTCTCATGGGTGCATCTTTGGCGCTGGCAGGGCTTGCTTCCTGCCGCCGTCCTGAAACGCATGTTCTTCCCTATGTAAAGGCTCCCGAAGAAATCATTCCGGGCATTGCAATTCAATATGCCACCGCCATGCCTCTAGGTACGGGTGTATATGGCGTCGTCGTAGAAGCCCATGAGGGCCGCCCCACCAAGATTGAGGGGAATGAACTGCATCCGTCGACCAAAGGGGCGTCGAACGCCTGGATTCAGGCCTCCATACTCAATTTGTACGATCCCGATCGCTCGCGGCGCGTCATGCAAGGCGCGTCCGAAAAGACCTGGAGTGATGTTACTTCATTCTGGCGTGGTGAACTGACGAAGCATCAGGCTAACAAAGGCGCCGGACTGGCGGTTCTTTCAGAACAGCACAATTCACCGACCTTTGCGCGCCTCGTAAGACAATTCAAATCGGCGTTCCCAATGGCGACATTCGTCACATGGGAGCCGGCCGGGGATGAACTTAAGATTGAAGGAATCCGTATCGCGACTGGCAGTGTTGCTCAGCCGGTATATGATCTTGCCAAAGCGTCAGTCATCGTTTCGCTCGATTGTGATTTTGTCTTTGGCGAGAGTGAAAGCGTTGTCAACGCCCGCGGATTCGCCGATGGTCGCCGCCTGAAATCGGAAAAAGAATCGATGAACCGGCTGTATGTGGTCGAGAGCGCCTTCACGTCCACTGGCGCCACCGCGGATCACCGCATCTGCCTCCAGGTTCAGCGCATTGGAGCGTTCGCGATCCGACTTGCCCAGGCGCTGAGAGCAAAGGGCTTGGCGATTCCATCGGCTGATGGCCTCTCATCGATTGACCTTTCGGACATAGATTCCAAATGGGTGAGTGAGTTGGCGAGCGAATTATTGTCGTCGCGAGGTCGTTCGGTGGTGATGGCCGGTCGTCGCCTTCCTGCGCCGGTCCATGCTCTGGTTTGCGCCATCAATTCGGCCCTTGATAATGTAGGCAGTACCGTCGCATGGCACTCCGCGCCGGATGTGAATGTAACCAACGCCAATGAATTTGCCACTCTCGTAAACGCTATGAAGAGTGGATCGATATCGACTCTCTTCGTACTCGGCGGCAATCCTGTCTATTCCGCGCCCGCCGATCTCGGCTTTGCCGATGCATATAAAAAGGTTGCGACAACTATTCATCTTGGAACTCACGTTGATGAAACCGCCGAGGTCTCGACATGGCATATCCCGCAGAGCCACTTCCTCGAGGCATGGGGTGATGCTCGTTCTGTCGACGGGACCCTCAGCGCTATTCAGCCTTTGATTGAACCACTCTATCATAGCAAGAGTGACATCGAGCTGTTGGCCCTTGTCGTCTCTGGTGTTGACGCCCGTGGATATGACATTGTCCGTGAAACGTGGGGAGCGTCGATCACCGCCCTTGATTTTGAAAGCAAATGGCGCCGCGCTCTGCATGATGGCGTTGTTGCTGACAACCGCACCGCCGCAGTCCCGGCCTTGATCGACTCAGGCGCCGTGGCGAATGCGCTCCGAAGCGCCGATCTATCTTCCGACAAATTGTCATCCAGTTCTATGGAAATAGTATTTGCCGTTTCCGGCGCGACATTCGATGGCCGATGGGCCAACAATGGATGGTTGCAGGAAGTGCCGGATCCAATCACCAAGCTCACCTGGGACAACGCCGCCATCATGAGCGTCGGCACCGCCGAAGTACTCGGTCTCGCCAGCGGCGATATCGTCAAGGCTGGCTATTCCGGTCGTTCGATGGATCTTCCAGTCTGGATTGTTCCCGGCAATGCCGACAACTCGGTGACGGTCGCGCTCGGATATGGCCGCCGTTCGGCCGGATCGGTAGGAACCGACATTGGTTTCGACGTGAACGCGCTTCGCACTTCAAAAGCGCCATATTTTGACGCCGGTCTCACCCTCTCTAAAACAGGCCGTACCTACGTCTTTTCAACGACGCAGGATCACGGTTCCATGGAAGGGCGACCGATTATCCGCGAAGCGACATACGAAGAATATAAACGAGACCCCAATTTCGCCCCTGAGATGGTCGAGCATCCTCCACTCGAATCGATGTGGAACGAGCACAAGTATGACACCGGCTATCAGTGGGGGATGGTCATTGATCTCAATTCCTGCGTCGGATGCAATGCCTGCACCGTTGCGTGCCAGAGCGAAAACAATATCCCGATAGTTGGCAAAGAGCAGGTACGAAAGGGGCGTGAGATGCACTGGATCCGCCTCGACCGCTATTTCGCAGGTTCAACCGACGAGCCTACTGTTTTGCATCAGCCGATGGCTTGTCATCACTGCGAGCTTGCTCCGTGTGAGCAAGTTTGCCCGGTTGCCGCAACCGTGCATGACCACGAAGGTCTGAACGTCATGGTCTACAACCGCTGTATTGGCACACGCTATTGTTCAAACAACTGCCCCTACAAGGTGCGTCGGTTCAACTTCTGGAACTACACCAAAGATTATCCTGAGACCATTAAGATGGCTCAGAACCCCGATGTTACTGTTCGTTCGCGCGGCGTCATGGAGAAATGCACCTATTGCGTTCAGCGCATCAGCGAAGGGCGCATCACGGCGAAGAAGGAAAACCGCGAGATTCGTGACGGTGAAGTTCGCTCGGCCTGTCAACAAGCCTGCCCGACCGGTGCGATCACCTTTGGCAATATTCTCGATCCCAACAGCGCCGTGTCGCAGGCGAAAAAGATTAACCGCAATTATGTGGTATTGGAAGAATTGAATACGAAACCGCGCACAAGCTACTTGGCTCGTGTGCGCAACCCCAATCCCGCCCTTGAAGGCGTCTCATGCGGACGAGGGTGATGGACCATATGGCGAATGAAAGAGAATTGACGTGAGCAATCAGTCGAATCAATGGCCGCACGGTGATGTGCTCATCACCGGCAACCAGACATTTGAGACTGTCACTACCAGCGTCAGTCGCGTCGTCGAACAGAAACCCGGCAAAGGCTGGTGGATGCTGTTCCTTCCGTCGTTGGCGTTGGCTCTCATGTCTTTCTCCCTCGTAGGTCAGCTCTTCTACGAAGGTCTCGGCCTTTGGGGAATCATGGTTCCTGTCGTGTGGGGACTTGCCATTGTCAACTTCGTCTTCTGGGTCGGTATCGGTCATGCCGGTACGCTGATTTCAGCTATTCTTTTTCTCCTGCGTCAGCGTTGGCGCACCTCGATTAACCGCTTCGCCGAGGCGATGACAATTTTCGCCGTTATTTGCGCCTTAATGTTCCCGACTATTCACGTCGGCCGCGTCTGGGCGCTGTATTGGACGATGCCAATTCCGAATCAGATGAATATGTGGCCGAATTTCCGAAGCCCCCTGATGTGGGACTTCTTTGCCGTAGGAACCTACTTTACTGTCTCGCTCATGTTTTGGTATGTCGGACTTATTCCCGACCTGGCCACACTTCGTGACCGCGCCAAAGACAAAGTGCGGAAGATTATTTTTGGAATCCTCTCGATGGGATGGCGCGGCGGCAATAAACAGTGGAAGCATTACGAGCTGGCTTATCTGATTCTCGCGGCCGTATCCACGCCGCTGGTTCTTTCGGTGCATTCGATCGTGTCGACCGACTTCGCGACATCGCTCATTCCGGGATGGCATACCACCATCTTCCCGCCATACTTCGTGGCAGGAGCTATTTTCTCGGGCTTCGCGATGGTGATGACGCTGTCGCTTATCGCCCGCAAGGTCTGGCATCTCGAAGATATCATCACGATGAGACATCTCGAGCGCATGAATATTATCATGCTCGTGACGGGTATGATGGTCGGATATGCTTATTCGACCGAATTTTTCATCGCCTGGTACTCGGGGAATGAGTATGAGCGATTCGCTTTTATTAACCGCGCCTTCGGACAATACGCCTGGGCCTACTGGATCATGGTGAGTTGTAACGTGCTCGTACCTCAGACTTTCTGGTTCAAGAAGATGCGCACAAGTTTGGTCTGGATGTTCATCGCGTCGATTCTTATCAACGTCGGCATGTGGTTCGAGCGATTCGTGATTGTGATTACGCTTGCATCCGACTTTCTTCCGTCGAGCTGGGGTTATTATTCCGCAACCTGGCATGACTGGGCATTGCTTATAGGTTCTTTTGGATTGTTCTTTACACTTTTCCTTCTCTTCCTGCGGTTCCTTCCTATGATAGCAATGTCAGAGGTTAAGGCGATTCTCCCGCAGGCCGACCCGCATGCGCATCATGAGGGAGGGCACTGATGAGCAAATTCCGCGAAGTCACGCAGATAATGATGGCCGAGTATGCCAGTACGGGGGCATTGATGCATGCCGCCGAGGCTCTCCGCGATGCCGGCTACAAAGATTATGATTGTCACTCGCCGTTTCCTATCCATGGGATGGATCAGGCGATGGGTCTCAAACGTTCGCCGCTTGGATATATCGTCTTCACCGTTGCCGTTTGTGGTTTGATTGGAATCATGACCCTGATGTGGTGGACAAGCACCACCGCCTATCCGCTCGTGATATCCGGCAAACCGTATTTCAGTTTTCAGGCCTTTGTGCCGCCGGCATTTGCTATCACGATTCTATCAGCCGCGCTTACCGCGGTTATTGGAATGCTTATTCTCAATCGCCTGCCACAGCTGTTTCACCCGCTTTTTTATTCGGAGCGATTCAGCCGTGTCACCGACGGCGGTTTCTATGTCAGTGTTGAATCGACCGATCCGAAATTTGACGCCGCCCGCACCCGCCAGTTGTTGGAATCTCTCGGCGGTAGTCATATCGAAATATTGAAGGACGCATGATGACGA
This sequence comes from Candidatus Zixiibacteriota bacterium, assembly GCA_038067995.1. GTDB lineage: Bacteria > Zixibacteria > MSB-5A5 > GN15 > FEB-12 > JBBTMW01. Next base: position 2,950 of record JBBTMW010000039.1, on the reverse strand, counting down.
CGCCTCGCGCCATACTCATTTCGGTATTTGCAATCGCGGTGCTGGTCGTTGCATCCGGTTGTTATCAGGGTCGTCCCTCTGAAAAGACGCCGATCCATATCAATCCCAACATGGATAATCAGGAAAAATACAAAGCGCTCGGCGCAAATGAGTTTTATCCCGACGGTTCCAATATGCGCCAGCCGGTCGCGGGAACTATCTCTCGCGGCAATCTACGGGAAGATGTTCAATTCTATACCGGCAAAGACGCCGCCGGGCAATTGATTGCGAAAAATCCGATGCCTCTCACTATGGATGTCATGAAGCGCGGTCAGGACAGATATAATATTTTTTGCTCCCCCTGTCATAGCCGTGTTGGCGATGGCAAAGGGATCATTGTCCAGTATGGCTTCATTCCTCCGCCGTCGTTCCATGACGAGCGACTTCGCATTGCCACCGACGGCCATTTCTTCGATGTTATAACAAATGGAATCCGCAATATGCAACCCTATCGCCATCAGGTGCCGGTGTCCGATCGCTGGGCGATTATCCACTATATTCGCGCCTTACAGCGATCGCAGAATGCCACCAAAACCGATGTTCCCTCCGATGTGGTTGGAACGGTAAAGTAAGAACCGATGAAATTTGATTCGCAGACATATAGAGTAACCAATCCAGGTCCCTACGGACGAATCGCCCTGATTGTTGGCGTGGCGGGACTGGCCTTGAGCGCGGTCGGTTATTTCACCGATCCGAAACAAACCATGTTTTCGTATCTGACGGCCTTCATGTTTTTCGTCTCCTTTGCTCTTGGCGGATTGTTCTTCACGATGCTACATCATCTGGTTGACGCCAAGTGGAGCATTGTGATCCGAAAGCTGTCGGAATCGCTCATGTCGACCATGCCACTTATGCTTCTGCTCTTCATACCTATAGCATTCGGTATTCATGAATTGTACGAGTGGTCTCACGCCGATGTGGTGGCGCAGGACGCCCTCCTTCAGAAGAAGGCTGGCTATCTCAACGTCACGTTCTTCCTGATACGTGCCGCAGTTTACTTTGCCATCTGGATTTTTGTCGGCCGTAAGCTTGTGACGCTCTCAAAGCAACAAGACGTTCGCCATGAAGAAGGCTTCGTCCACAAAGCCAGAATGATAAGCGCTCCGGGGATGATCCTTTTTGCGTTTACAATAACGCTGGCATCATTCGATTGGCTGATGTCTCTTGATCCGCATTGGTACTCGACAATTTTCGGCGCATACATATTTGCCGGTGCATTTCTTGGCACCCTCTGTATTTTCACCCTTGTCTGCCTCTTTCAGCAGAGACAAGGTGTATTGAAGAATGAAATTAAGACCGCCCACTACCACGATATCGGGAAGTTCACACTTGGATTCATAGTCTTTTGGGCCTATATGGCCTATTCGCAGTATTTCCTCATCTGGTATGCCAACATCCCCGAGGAAACGATTTGGTTCCTTCACCGCTGGGAAGGATCGTGGAAGACGTGGAGCCTGGTGTTGATTTTCGGCCATTTCGCCATTCCATTTCTCTTGCTTATCTCACGCGCCGCCAAGCGAAGTGGCGCGGTGATGGCGTTCGGAGCGGTCTGGCTGTTGGTGATGCGCTATGTCGACTTGCACTGGCTGGTCCTTCCGAATCTGCATCACGATGGCGTTCATTTTACCTGGATAGATGTTGCGACTTTTGTTGGAATCGGCGGACTCTTCTTTTGGTACTTCTGGAGCCGCTACACCTCCCAACCGCTGGTGCCGGTCAATGATCCCGGTCTGCAATCATCGATAAACATGACAACGAGTTGATATATGAGCCACGACGAACAGAGACATCACCAGGAATTGCACGGCGTCGATTACGAGCGCCGCGACGTCGATGTAAAAACGACTGCGCTCGTTGGCATTGTCATTGTGGTAGTAATCGGGGTCTTCTTGATTTTCGTCCAGGAGTATTTTACATCCGTCAAGGAAGACACCCTTTTGCAGGTCGCGTATGCTCCGGAGAATCCAAAGCTGAGAGACCTTCGGGCATCGGAGGCTCAGATATTTTCCTCATATAAAATCATCGACCCGGTCAAAGGGGTCTATCAGATTCCTGTCGATAGAGCGATGGAATTGCTGGTCAACGAGGCATACAGCGCTTCACAAAAATAACTATATGAAATTCCACCTGTCGTCATATAAGATTTTCGTCATTGGGTGCGCCATCGCATTCGCGGCATCCGTTTCGTCACAAGTTGTGTTGAACAAAGAGGATGATCCTGAGTTGAGCAAAATCGACATCGTCGAGCATCTCGGTTCGCAAGTTCCCGGCGATTTGACATTTACCGATGATCACGGACGGCCTGTGCATCTCAGCGATTATTTCAATCATGACAAGCCGATACTTCTGACCCTGGCCTACTATCGCTGTCCGATGCTCTGCAATCTTGTCCTGAATGGAGTGGCGAATGGCGTCAAAGAGCTTGAGTGGCAACCGGGTGAAAAGTTTCAGATGGTGACTGTCAGTTTCGATGCGCGTGATTCCGTCTCTGTTGCCGCCGCCAAAAAGCAGAACTATTTGGGAAGCATCGGCGCCAACGTCGATGAAACCGGGTGGGCATTTCTCATTGGCGACAGCCTCCAGTCAAAAGCGCTCGCCGACATGGTTGGGTTCAAGTATTTCTATGTGCCGGAGCGTCAGGAATATGCTCACGCCGCTGTCGCCATCCTTTTGTCGCCCGAAGGGAAAATCATGCGGTATCTCTACGGTATCGATTTTCCATCACAGGATTTGAAATTTGGCTTACTCGAAGCCTCCGAAGGGCGCATCGGCACCACTCTTGAGAAGTTTATTCTCTACTGTTTTCATTACGATCCAAGCGCCAAGGGGTATGTTCTCTTTGCGCAAAATCTCATGAAGATCGGCGGGGCAGTAACGGTTGTTATCCTGGCGCTGGTCGTGACGCTGATGT
>JBBTMW010000038.1:0-5958 GCA_038067995.1 Candidatus Zixiibacteriota bacterium | reverse complement strand
TAGCTGGTGCAGGTGATGGCGTCGGCTTTCCTGAGCAATCGGCCTACAAAAACCCCGCCAATTGCGGTTCGCCCCACCGATTCGATATCACTTCCCCACACCGAGATTACGAGCGGATGCACCCCGCTACGCGCCGCCCAGTAGGCCGGTCCGGTAGCATAGTGCGCATGCACGAGATGCGGCCGAAGACGGGAAATCTCTCGCGTTGCTGATCGCTCATATTGAAAGTATCCCAGCACGCCACGGCGAGGAAAGATAACGGTGTTGACACCCTCGATAGGTTCTCCCCCGGAAGACACAACCGAAAGATCAAACCGACTGGCAAGCCCGATCGCCCAGCGCTGAAGATGGGCCGAATCAGCCCATCCGACCAATGCTATGCGGTGGCGTTCCATAATCGGTCTTCCCTCAAAGGCTTGTTGAAAAACATCCTCGCTGTGTCCCGAGTCCCACCTTAGGCGGGAGACGCTCGGTACCGCATCGCGCTTCGAGCGGGACGGTGCGAATCGTGCATCAAAAACTCCCCCAGCAAGCTGGGGACTACCGGATCATGTGCGCGGCAGACGTCTCGTCTGCCCGTCTTCCATTCGATCGAGCGTGTCGCCTCTCCCGCCCAAGGCGGGATGCGACACCTTTGGGAGGCACGTTTGAAATATCATGCCTTCACCACTTTTTCAACACTCTCTTCACTATGCCGCGGCAAGTACAGTCGCTATGACTTCGTCCTGCTCGGCGGTGGTTAATTCCGGGAATATAGGAATTGACAATACCTCCTTGGCGGCTTTACCCGAATTTGGAAACTGTTCGGGGCGATAGCCGAGGTAGCTGAAACACTCCTGTGCATGGAATGGAATGGGATAATAGACGTAACAGCCAATCTGCTTCGCTTTCAGTTTCGCCATCACTTCGTCGCGGTTGGGGACTGAGATAGTGTACTGGTTGTAGATATGAAATGTGGCGTAGTCCTTTACAACTGGAGTGCGGATGCGGCTGTTGCTCTTGAAGGCGTCGTCATAGCGGCGGGCATGAGCCTGACGCTTCTCCGACCAGCCCTGCAGGTAGGGAAGCTTTACGAGGAGTATCGCCGCCTGAAGAGTGTCAAGACTGGAATTGTAGCCGACGACTTCGTGGTGGTAGGTCACTCGCGCTCCATGAACTCGCAACATACGGCACCGCTCGTATTCCTCTTTTCCCTGCATCGTGATAATTCCGGCATCACCACCAGCGCCGAGATTCTTGGAGGGATAGAACGAGAAACAGCCGTAGTCGCCGATGGAGCCGAGTTTTCGTCCTTTGAATTCGGCGCCAATACTTTGCGCGGCGTCTTCTATAACTTTCAGATTGTGTTTTTTTGCGATGGCCATGATGGCATCCATGTCGGCCGATTGCCCAAAGAGATGCACCGGCACGATCGCCTTTGTTTTGGGAGTGATGGCGGCCTCGATTTTATCGGCTGAAATGTTGTAGGTGTCGAGGTCAATGTCGACAAGTATCGGCCGCGCGCCAAGACGGTGAATAACGCCAGCCGAGGCAAAGAACGAAAAATCAGAGGTGATGACCTCATCCCCCGGGCCGACTCCGGCGGCGTGAAGGGCGAGCATCAGCGCATCGGTCCCCGATGCTACGGCGACAGCATATGGCGTCGTGCTGAGCTTCGCGATTTCATTTTCAAGTCGCGTTACTTCCGGGCCAAGAATAAAACTACCGTGGGTGAGAACGTCGATAACGGCCTTATCGAGGGCCGGCTTCAAATAGGCGTATTGTCGCCCCAGATCAAGAAGAGGAACTGACATATGATAGTAATCTCCTGATAACGTTCAATCATCTTTCCAGTCCTGCTTATCCAGGAGCTGGTCTTCGGGGACATCCCGAAATACTTTACCCGGCACCCCAACGACAATTTTTCTGTCGGGAGCGTCGGTGGTAACAAGGGCGCCAGCGGCTATCAAGGCATCCTCGCCGATGGTCTTCCCGGGAAGAATTGTGGCATGGACGCCGATTCGCGCGCCGCGTTTGATTATTGCACCCTTGAAGTGTTTAAATCGTTCCATAGTACGGCCAACAAAATTATCGTTTGACGTCGCTACGCAAGGGGCCACAAAGACCCGGTCGCCGATTTCCGAGTAGGCAGTGATATAGGCGTTGGTTTCAAGCTTCACGTATTTCCCGATTGTGCATTGATTTTCGATGGCCACGCCGCGTCCGACGATAGTCTTTCTTCCAATTGTGACCTGCTCGCGAACGGTAGCCATATCCGCAATCAGCACCTTGTCTGAAATGGTTGCGCCACGATAAATCACGACATGGGTTCCAATGATGCAGTCATTACCGATAGTGCAAGGAGAGAGGTCGCCATCTTTGGTCACGGCCGAATTGGCGGCCCGCATCGGCCGTTTGCCTATGACGGCGCCGTCATCGATGCGGACATTATTGCCGACGACGGTCTCTTCGTGAATAGTCACATGATGTCCGATGACACAGCCATCGCCGATCTGCACTCTTTCGCCAAAAACACAAAAATGGCCGTGACGGCTGTTAGCGCCAAGGCGGGCGGTTGCGGCGATCTGTGATGTGTTCATATTCGGCTTCCTTTGGTCATACTATCTTTTGACGCCCGGTAACCAGCCGAGATAGGCTGAAATAAAGCGTGCGACGCGCTCGTAGTCACCGCTGTTGGATTCCTTCATTCGGCGCAGAAACTCCAGCAGAGAGGCGAGCAAGGATGCAACTATGACTGATACCGCGAAGGCGCTTAACACGATAATGGTTCGCTTCGGACGGCTCCGCAATTCCGGCGGTGTAGCCCTGTCGAGCACGCTGATTGTCGAAAAACTCTTGTTTTCATTGATACGCGCTTTCTCGTATTCCTCAAGAAGGACATTGTAGAGCGCCTCCCCCACGCGAACGCGGCTGTATATCTCTTCGTACTGCACTTTCAGGCGGGGAATAGAAGAAATCGGCAGAGAGAAATATGAGCTGTCGCGATTTGTTTGTTCGAGTGAGGCGAGTTGACGGGTGACGTCGGCTCGGCGGCGACGCAGTTCCTGAAGATCGGCGTTGTTCTGTCCGAGCATTCGCTCTTTTACCTGAAGATCAAGATCGATATTCGCGAGCAACGATTTGAGCGCGATGGCCTGATCGATAGCCAGACGGGTCTGCTCGTCGAAATCGACGGTTCGGTGCACCTGCTGAAATTCCTGCAATTCCTTTCGGGCCGAATCCAGCTCCGATTTGACTTTGGCCAGACGTTCCTCGATAAACTGGCGGTTTTCTGAGACGCGAGCCAGCGTGATGCGGCTGTTTATTTTGTCAAGCTCGTCGATGAATCGATTGGCAATTTGCGCCGCAATCTGCGGGTCTTTGTCTTCAACGGTGACGAGAAGCAAGCCCTCATCGGTGACTTTGAATTCAGCGTTCGACATGAGGGCCTTGTAGGCTTCGTCGGCGTTCTCGGCTTCATAGCGACGTACCAGATCAAATGCGGTCATGATCGTGTCTGCTATCGTGCGGCTTTTTAGAATGCGGGCGTAGACATCCGATGGGGTGGCAAGAAGAGGGAGATCAAGTCCCTGCGTGACCGAAGCGACATCGGTCAGCTCTTTCAGACCGCTGATAGGGGCGGAGATATCTTTGGGAGGAAGAAGCAGAGCCTCGGCCTTGTACCATTTCGGCAGAACAAAGGCGATTATGGTCGCGAGAATCGTGGCACCAAGAACGATAGTCATGAACAATCGACGACGACGCGCCAGCACATCGAGAAGAATCCAGAAACTGTTGGACGGCTCTGTTGTCACCGAAATGCCTCGTCTTTCGCGACGATAATCCTGTCGCCATCCCTCACAATCACGCCCGGGCTTTGCCGGGAGGTGCGCCGCGTAATCCGATCATACATCATGACGTGTGTCTGATCGGCGTTGGGGAGTAATCCTCCTGCCATGGCGATGTAAAAATCGGCGTTTTTGCCTTCGGAATACAAATAGGTACCAGGGAGCGCAACTTCCCCTTCAATGGTAATGACTGTTGTCCGGGCAGGCACGAAAATGGAATCGCCAACCTGAAGCGGAACACTGAGGTCCAACTTTCCAGAGGCGTCCGCAGTTGAAATTGCATACCTCTGGGCGGAAAGAGCGCCCCATTCGTCGGGCGGCAGGGTTCTAAAAACAGTTATGCGGCCGGCGTTGGCCGATGAAGACATATCTTTTGCAAGTGAAATCGCAGTGCCGAGAGTTGCAGGTGTGGGCAATGAATACTTTCCAGGATTACGAATTGCCCCGAATACTTGTATTCCGTTGGTCAGGTAAGAATCCGCAATCGGCGGCACGACCACTGTGGATCCTGTTTGTAAGGGACCATCGCCGTTGAGTATATACGCTTTGTTGGCATCGCCAAAATGCGTTGTGCCCCCCGCCAGAAGAATAAGGGTTGCAAGGTCATCGCCAATTAAAAATTCTATTGACCGGGGTTTTGCGACCTCTCCGACAACCGAGACGACATCTTGAGAACGAACCGGCACAAAGATCGAGTTGCCAGCATAGATGTATGGATTCGAACCGCCATCGGCAAGATATTCAGCCCGGTCAAGATCGACCGTGAGCGGCTTTGCTCCTCCGCGAAACTCAATTCGTCGGCGTGAACCTTCCTCGGTGACACCGCCCGCCAACGCAACAATCTCGGAAACATGTTGCGACATGTAGGCGCGATACAACCACGGTCGCACAACGGCGCCGGCAATATGAATGGCCACTTCGCGGGGAGAGGCTACCGATATCTCGATGCTTTGTGAGTTATAGAGCTTTTTGAGAATGGGTACGAGCTTCTCCCTCGCCTCGGCCAGCGTCAGTCCGGCGACCGAAACGACACCCATGGTATTGTCCACGATGCGTCCCTCGGGATCAATCGTGAAAGCCAGCGGGGCAAACTTGGCGCCGACAAATGTGACGGTCAGTTTTTCGGCAGGGCGGATGAGAAAGAGATCGGGATTAACCGGCTCGTCGTATTCTTTTACCGTAGGGGCAAAGGATATCATGGCCGAATCAGGGGATTTTATTGCCTGACCTGCGGCGGTTCCTCTCATAAAACACAGGTTTACCAAAGCCATGGCGATGCAGATAAACAGTTGTCTTTGGCTGGGGGAAAATCTATCAGAATTCATCGCTGACAGGATACGACGAGACAAAAACAAAGTCAATTGGTGACAAGCGGTTACCGCGGTCGGCGATACAATGCGACAGCGACAATCAGCGATAGAATGGATATTACTATCCCTGCCAATAATCCGGGAGGACTGTAGGTCAGCATGATTGACTGATCTCCCGGGTTAAATGGAAAGGAGAGGACGCCGTTGAAATCCTCGACCGCTCCTGATGAGGCTTTCCAACCTCGGTCATACCCCATGCTAATGGCCATCCTGCCGGTGGTGGTTGCGTTGATGCGATAGACGAGATGGTTTGGAGATATCTCGCGTGAAATAACAGTGGCACTGCCACTCACAGCATACTCTGGAATAACCTTGTCGCCCGGCCCGACTAATGCCCGGCTCGGATGATAGGCCGACAATTGTGGAGTAATGAGCGCCCCCTTGTTTTCAAGAAAGAGTTCGTATGCGCGCTTGCCTCGGTCGGTAACTTGCTCGAATGTTCCCCCCTGTGAGATCGTTTTCGGCGGAGTGGTGAAGGCGCTGTTCATTATTGGCAGGCAGAACCAGAGATTGGCGGCAAGCACGAGTAAACAGCAGACCCATGATATCACACGGGCATGCTCTGTCCTCAATCTACCTGCAAAATCGTCGAGGCCAAATCCCGCCAGAACGGAAACGCCGAGAATGACAAACTGAAAAGACCGTCCCGAACAGCGAAGGGCATCGAAACCCGGCAGATGTGAAAGCAATTGCCACGGTGAAAACACCCCAAAATCACCAAGCCCAAAGACAAAGAAAAAGACAATGACGACAAGCCAGGG
>JBBTMW010000037.1:0-5382 GCA_038067995.1 Candidatus Zixiibacteriota bacterium | reverse complement strand
CCAAAATTCCGGCCCTTACACGATCATTTGCCCAGATCGCCGAATTATCCGAACCCGGCCGTATTGACACGGCAACGATTTCCGGTGGTGAGCTTAATCTGACGCTCATTAATTCCACGAACCTCGGCACAAGTCTGCAGGTCACAATTCCATCGATCTTGAACAACGGCCAGCCGCTGGTTGTCAGTCAGCCGATGGCAGAGCAATCCTCAGGATTGGTTCGCATTCCCCTTGCGGGAAAACGATTGGTTCCGGGCGGAAATACTCTTCCTCAATATATAAGTGTGGAAGTGCTGGCAACCTGCAATGGATCTGACACTGCGATGGTGAGCGTGAATCAGACCGACTCTTTCCATGTTGACGCCAATTTTGAGTTGGTGACGTTTAGTTCTGTCGTTGGATGCTTTGACAGCATCGCGACGACTTTTACTGGCGTCACTCAGGCGGTCGACATTCCATCCGGATTCGAGAATATGGAGCTTACTGCCGCCACTTTGACCCTTGAAATTGTCAGCGCTATTGATCAGCCCGGCATTCTAGATATCACAATCAACGGCAGTAACGGAAAGCAGATCGCCCTGTCTGGAACGATTCAGCCGGGGACGCAATCAATTCCGGTGACTTCGTATATCACTGATGGATCGGTTGCAGACTTTCTTTCACCGATCCCCGCCGACATTACTGTTTCTGGTGGCGTCATTTTTGGAGACGGCTCCTATACGAGCAGACTTCAGCCAAACGACTATGCCATCGCCACTGTCAAGATAGATGCTCCGTTTGAGGTGCGTCTCAATGAGACACAAATCGAAGCAACCATAGAGCGATCAACTATCAATCAGGATGATATCGAACCAGTGAAAGGCAATATCATGCTGGCGCAGTTTGTCTACAAGATCGCCAGCCATTTACCTATCGGAGCGGGGCTTGATCTCTATCTGGGACCCGACTCCGCCACCCTTTTCACTAATCCCCAGTTGGTCATCAACGCTCTTTCAATCGCGGCCGGTCTGACAGACTCGAACGGCATCGTGATCGACACCATCTCCACCGGATTCGAAGAAGTCGTCCTCGATAGCGCCGACTTCACGATAATCGAGAATCCGGTGCTCTTTATATCGCCGATTATCACCCTTCAGGGGAGCAATGGCAAGATTGTCCGGTTATCAGGCAATGACTACATCAACATCATCGGACGAATCGAAGTCGACTATCGATTCGACGGAAAGTTTTAAGGGAGGTTGTCATGCAGAAGAAAACCCGACATTCAAGTCGTGTGAAGGCAAAACGCATACAGCCTTCGCTGGTTAAAGTGATGTTTTGGATCGTTGTTGCGGCGGCGATTGCGCTTCTCGCAATGAACTCAGCCAACGCCACGTCGTCAGCACGTTCTCTTGCAATGGGCGGCGCCTACACCGCTCTGGCCAAAGGAGCCGAGGCGGCTATCTATAACCCGGCCAACCTTGGTCTGCGGGACCATCGGCAGGCGGGACTTCATATCGCCGGAGTCGGTGCGGATATCAACAATAACGCCTTCTCCCTCAATGACTACAATAGCTACACCGGCCAGTTTCTTACCAACGCCGACAAAGCAGACATTCTGGGAAAGATTCCCGATGAAGGATTAAAACTGCGGGCTAATGTCGACGCATGGGGGCCGACCCTTTCGCTCGGCTCGATGGTTTTTTCCGGAACCGTCAATGCCGCCGCGGACGCAAATTTGAGCAAGGACATTATTGATCTCGTGCTCAATGGCAATCAGTTCGGTCAGACAATTTCGTTGACCGGCTCATACTCTGAGGCTCTGGCATATGCCACCGCCGGTCTTTCCTATGGAAAAACTATACACACTATTGGTTCACGTCAGCTTGCCGTGGGTGCTACCTTTAAATACCTGCGCGGCCTCGGAATCGAGCGCATCCTTGAAAACGAAGGAGCCGTCACAACCGGCGAGTTCGGCTATCAAGGGGATGGACACCTTGCGGTGCAGACGGCCGAAGGAGGAACCGGTTATGCGGTGGACCTTGGTGTATCGGTGAAGCTGAGCAAAGCCTACACCGCTGGTCTGGTCGTGAAAAATGCGATGAGCGCCATCACCTGGGATAACAATCCTGAAGAGCATGGCTTTCTCTTTTCATTCGATACCCTGACTCTCGACAACATGGATCAGGATTTTGTCGTCACTGATGACTATTCAATTCCGATCGCATCGTTTAAAACCTCGCTCCCGCCAGTGGCTTCTCTCGGTTTGGCGAAGACTTCCGGCTCTTTGGTGTGGGGAGTAGACTGGGAACAGGGAATCAAATCGCAACCGGGCACTTCGACCAAGCCGCGCCTTTCAGCGGGCGTCGAGTGGTCGCCTATCGGCATCCTGCCGCTTAGGGCTGGCTATAGCACCGGCGGCAACCGTAACAGCGGACTTTCGTTTGGAACTGGTCTCGACCTCGCTGTCTTCTATTTCGACATCGCCGCGGTTGCCGGCAGTGGTGGCACGATGAATTCCGCCAAAGGAATGACTATGGCTGTTTCAACCGGATTCACTTTCTAAGGAGTATGGAGGGAGCCATGAAACCAATGAATACGATAGGAAGAACTATTGCTCGCGGGCTTTTTGCCTGCATACTGACGATCACGACGACATCTGTAGCGGCGCCGCCTCACGAGCGTTTGTTTGATAGCAATCGTTCGGCGGCATTAGACCCACCCTATTTTCTAAGTCATCTCGATGAGATGCACGCTAAGGGGATTTGCACCGCCGATGATTTCATGAAGAAGGGATTGGCAAATAAGATCAATCGCGACGGGTTGTCGCTGGCTCCTACCGCGACGCCTTTCCGTGTGCTGGCCCTCCTGGTCAAGTTCAGCGACCACGCTAACAGCGTTTCCGCAACTTTTTTCGACAGCCTCTGCTTCGATTCAGCAAACTCGTCAGTGCGTAACTATTATGGCGAAATATCTTACAGCCAGATTGACCTTGTCACGGTCAACCTTCCTTCATCGGTGGGTTGGACTACCGCGCCTCAGACCTATGCTTACTATGTTGATGGCAAGACTGGCACCGGGGGAGTCTATCCGCGCAACTCTCAGAAACTTGTTGAAGACGTGGTCGATGCCGTCAATGGAGTCGTCAATTTCGCCAACTACGATAACGACGGCGATGGCTATGTCGATGTGCTCCTTGTTATCCACTCAGGAACGGGAGCGGAGTTCTCTGGGAGTAATAACGACATATGGTCACACAAGTGGGCGATAACCCCTCGCCTGAAAGATAGCGTCTACATCAGGGACTTTACCGTACAACCAGAGTTCTGGTCTACAGCAGGCGATATGACAATAGGCGTCTATGCCCACGAACTTGGTCACGGCTTTGGTCTCCCTGACCTCTATGACACCGACTATTCCTCCAAAGGGGTCGGCAAATGGTGTCTCATGTCCTATGGAAGCTGGAATGGTCCCGGAGGACTGGGCGCGTCGCCGTCGCATCCATCTGCGTGGTCGCGCATCCAAATGGGAATGGCGACATCGACCAACGTCGTTAGCAATGTCACTGGTCAATCAATCCTCAATGTCGAATCGGGTGGGCCAATCTATCGATTGTGGACATCCGGCGGCGCCAGCCAGGAACATTTCCTTGTCGAAAATCGCCAGAAAACCGGCTATGACGCATATATCCCTAATGATGGTCTTCTCATTTGGCATATTGATGATGCAAAAACCAATAACACCAAGGAAGATTATCCCGGTGACTCACTCTTGGGACACTACCTTGTCGCCCTCGAGCAGGCCGATGGCCTCTTCGAATTGGACAAGAGCATCGATAACGGTGATGCCGGGGATATCTACCCCGGGACAACGTCGGCAACTTCTTTCAATGCTCTATCGACTCCATCTTCAAATTCTTATTCCGGAGGGAGCACGTTCGTCGGCGTTGAGAATATTTCGGCGTCGGCATTGACAATGACGGCCGATCTTATCGTCGGCTTTGCGGCCGCAACCGACGATGGCGACAATCCGCTCCTGCCGTCTCGAGTAGATCTTTCCCAGAACTACCCCAACCCCTTCAATCCGTCCACGACAATTGAATTCTCGGTTCCCGAAGCGGGATGGGTTTCGCTTGAAGTGTTCAACGTCACTGGCCAAAGAGTGGCTACCTTACTGAGAGAATATGTCAGCGCCGCTGTTATCCGGGTGGATTGGGATGGACGAGCTGAGAACGGACAGCCGTTGGCTTCAGGCATCTACCTCTATCGATTAGAGACAGAGGAGTCGTCGCTGACGAGAAAGATGGTTTTGTTGAAATAACACGAGTTGTCAGCCATATCGAAAACTAGAAACCCCGCATGCCTTGCGGGGTTTCTTTGTATGCCAAAGTATACTGTGGTCGAGTCTATTCGGGCAGAAAGACCGTGCAGGGCTAAGCCAGGACTCACGGACACCCCACCGGCGGCGGGCCGCCTCGAAACAAATATGCAATCAAATAAGTAAGGTCTACCACGTTTACAATACTCACAGCGTCGAGATTCGCTTCGGTCTTACATTTCAGGATGGCTCCCTCAAATAAATAAGCTGACAAAGCGTTGACATCCACGATATTGACTGCGTCATTATTATCGTAATCGACGTTGCCCCTTATTCCGGCGCAACAGGTAATGGTGTCGCCGTGCTCGTAATAGATATCTCGCACTGCGCGCAGATGGGCATTAGACGGCGCTTGAAACCAGCTCTTCCAGAATTCATCCATGTCGTCCGGCTTGTGACCGTTGACCGTGCGATCGAGAAGGGAGGTGAGAATATTCGCCATGCCGGAAGCATATGAGAGACTGTCGCCGATGCCATCCTGCACTCCTTGCCCAGAAACGCCATTCCATCGGGTGTAGTCATCGTTCGTCGGCGTTCCCTGATCGTAAATATCCCAAAGGATTCCCGCCACTGCCCCTTCGCACACGGTGCCGTAATTGTTGGCCGAGCCAGTAAATTGATTCGTTCCATGCTCCCCATTCTCAAGATTACGAACGAGAGAATCGGTAAAGTTGTTGCGTTTGTCATAGTAAATGGATCTATTTCGATTCCAGCACGAAAAATAGGTGGCAAACGCTTCATCCGAGGCTAAGTGCTTCGATACCGTGTCACCGAAAAAGTGATCACCACCAAGGCTTGAGTCAAGAAAATGCAACCGTGTTGTGAGGACGTGTCCATACTCGTGTTCAATCACTGGCCGGTCATAGGTATCCGGAAAAAACTGGGAGCTGTTGTTAGACTTGCTGATATAAATTCTATCATGCTCTCTGTTGTATCCAGTAGTGTCGCCTGAAATGTTAGCGCAGACTACAAGACCGGGGTCGTTAGACGGTCTCACTTGAAGCCACCTAAGTTTGGACTCCAAAA
>JBBTMW010000036.1:0-8516 GCA_038067995.1 Candidatus Zixiibacteriota bacterium | reverse complement strand
ATTGCCGGTATCTGGTATCGCGGGGCGATTTTTTGGGTGACGATTATGCTCGTCATATTCATTGCGGCATTGACCTCGGCGGTCTCGCGAGGGTTGAGCATCGACTGCGGATGCTTCAAGCAAGGTGGCGCGGGAACAAGCGCGGCATGGCGGTCGCTACTTCTTGATATTGGGTTGTTTGTCGTCGCAATGCAATTGTGGCTGAGCCGATCGACGCGATGGATGCTGTCGCGGCATTGAAACGAGATAGTTCCGAAAAGTTGGTAATTTGCCCTTTAGGATTTATTGAAAGATGATCCAATTCAAAGTGATCAATTGGAAGTGTGTCACTCCCGCGAAGGCGGGAGTCCAGTCTTATTCTTAGTAGGGAAGGTCTGTCTTCAGACCTGCAACCTCTGTCGTAATTTCGACCGACGATTTAAAAGGACGGGCAGACGGGACGTCTGCCGCGCACATCGTGAGGACAAGATGGATTCCGGCTCTGCTCCCCGCATTCGCGGGGATTGGCAGGGATGACAAAATAGGCGGCTCTGGCGGTCCTATTACTCAACTATCTTCGGCGTAATCAAAATAATCAGATCCGACGTCTCTTTGCGCGTTGTTGAGTTCGTGAAAAGCAATTTCCCGAATATCGGTATCGACCCAAAGAATGGCACTTTGGTTGAACTGCGAATGTCGTTGTCCTTGAGCAATCCTCCCAACGCGGCGGTCTGGCCATTGGCAACGCAGATTCGCGTCCTCACCGAGCGCTCCGATGTAATCGGCTTTTGATTCTGATCGGTGCCGACGTAGCCGATGATGTCTTCCACTTTAGGAAAGACATCAAGAGTAATCATGCCGTTGTCGTTGATGCGGGGCGTCACTTTGAGAGAGATGCCGACCTCTTGGTCCTGAAAGGTCAGCAAGTCGGTCGTAGAGCCGCTTTCGGAAAAGCGATTGATGGTCGGGATTGGATAGACGGTCGCAATCTTTATTTCGGCTTCGTGGTTTTCGACCGTGGTGAGGTGCGGATCAGAAATCAGCTTGGCCTTGCCATCCTGATCAAGCATGTCAAGCACGATTCTGGTTTGATCCACTGTAAGAGTGCTCCAGTTCCACGAACCAGTGGTGGGATTGTATACCCCTGAACCGGAACCCGAGGTCGAAGAGTCTCCTGCCGACCCAAGAGTGGCTCCAGCCTGAGTAGGCCAGAGAAAGCCGAGCTTGGAGTGGTTGTCGACGCTTGACTCGATAATTTTCACGGCGATGGACACCATCCGTTCGGGCATATCCATCTCAGCTACCATTTTCAAAAGATCGGTCAGGACGCTCGGATAGTCGGTAATCACCATTCGGTTTGGCGTAAAATTGCTTGTCGATGCGCCTCCGGTTTTAACGGAAGTAGTGTTCTGAAGGGCTTCAAGAACAATAATCTGACCCCGGGAAGATTTTCGAGATTCCAACGCCTTTTGAGCCGCTTTTGGATCCACATATTTAAGTGTCACGGTCTGCGAGGCAAGGTCGCCGACTGACTCGGCGTCGGAAGACATCGCCCGCACTACAAGGATGTTATCGCGGACATAGTATGTATAGCCGTTGGGGATGAGGATGGCGTCGAGAGCGGCGCGAACCGGAACATCTTCAAGCCGCACTGAGATTCGTCCGCTGATAGTTCCGGCAAGGGAAAGATTGAGTTTCTGCTGGCGGGCAATCATGCTGACCACTGTAGCAATCGGGGCATCGGATAGCTCAAGAGAAATCTTCTTGCTGTCATCGAGAATACCAGCCTTGACCGGTGGGCCGATAGACAGGGCCGCCGTGGCCAGTATGACGAGTGTTGTGAGGATTGTTTTCATATCAGGCTATCCCTTGTTGACTGTCAGTGTTATTGAAGATCCGCCGTAATCAAGCGTTACATTTTTCTTTTCTATTTTGGTGACCTTGGCATTATCAACGGCATCACCGACGCGAACCATTTTGCCATTGATGATGGCGAGCGGATCGGTTGGGCTGTAGACAATCCCGCTCAAATTCCATTGGGGTGAAGCCGCTCGTTCCACCGAACTTGTTTCAAAGGCAGGTGAAATGCCCTTCTTAAAGGGGTCATCTCCCCAGTCAGTATTGCGAAGTTCCGCCAAAGTCAGAGAATCGGGCATCGCGGAAATCGCCGCAGGGGCAAGGGGAGTAACCGTCGCGAGATCGGGTGTTGTCGTCGTCATCGCGAGTGGCTTCTTGATGAGGTTGAAATACCCCCATACAAGAGTTGAGGCGAAGACCACAAAGATGATTCCCTTCCGCGTCTTGTCGTTCATCCCTTAGCCTCCGATTCGCCGCCCAGAAGAGCTTTGAGTTTGACGTGGAAAGTGGTCGGCTCGGTAGGGAGCGGGGTAGAGACTATCTGGCAACGGGTGATCCCCTGACAGAGAGGAGAATCCTCTATCTGCTGGATGAACTCACCGAAATCGGTGAAACGGCCGCTTACGGTAAAACCGAAATTCAAATACTGCGGCACGCCAGCGGCGTATTGGAGAGCGGCCACTCGAAGAAGTTCCTCTACAGAAGGTGCGATTTCAACGGTAACCAGTTTGTGCGAACGGGCGTTGGACTCAAGCGCTTCAAACATGGCTACGATGCGCTCCCGCGAATACAGTTTTGTGTTGAGTGACTGCCGTACGGAATCAAGATTGTCACTCGATTCCATTATGCGCTGAAACTCACCGATAGTAGTGCGGAAATCTTCGAGAGTTGCGCGAGCTTCCTGGGCGCGGCTTTTTACCGCCGCACGGGATGCCTCTCCCGGCAGGTAGAGAAGCATATACCACGCCCCGATGATAGCGATGGTCGAAGCAACATACATCGTCAGGCGCTGGTTCATGACAAGCCCCGCATGCTCAACGCAAAATCAATTTCAAAACCGTCCTGCAGGTGGCGCTTTGTCCACCGTGAGACGACCACCTCGCGGTAAAAAGTCGAGTGCGAAAGTGACTCGACATAGTCGGCGAGAAGGACCTCAGGCGGCACGCCATCAGAATAGACGGTCCCCTGAAGGAGTAAGTTCTTGCCGGGGTCGAGAGGGTTGAATTCATAGTTATAGAGGTGGATCGTACCCGGCGTCAAATGAGATAGCGCTTTCAAATTGAAGCCAATTAGGCCGGGCGCTTGTCTCAGCTGGCTGAAAAAGCTCTCGTTGCCTGCTATGCGGGATTTCAACTGTTGATAGGTGACATAACTCTCGGACATTTTGAAGCGCTCAATTTCGTTCAGAAGAAGGTTGAGGCTCTCCTCATGCTTCCATTGTTCCTGCGTCTGCAGTCCCCACACACCGAGGAGAACCGCTGTGACAACAGCAATCAGACTCTTGCCGTGCAGGTCGGCTTTCTTTTGCGAGGTCGACGCCTTTTCTGCTGTAGTAAGCAAGGACGGCATTTCCAGCTGGCAGGTCGCCGAGGCTACTAACGGAAGAGACGCAAGGGCCTCGTGCGCTAATGTCGCGTTGGCATTATCCACAAACGGAAGAGAGGCGATTGGGAATGGGTCGATACTGAAACCGGTATCACGGGTTATCATCTCAATCAACAGTTCATTGCTGGCCATCTCGCCGTAACAAAAGAGGCGTCCCGTAGCTGATTGAGCTAACTGACCGGCGTAATAGTCCATCGACGAATGAACTTCGGAGGAGAGAAATGCCGCAAGATACTTGAGGCCGATAGGGTCACCTTCATCGGGGACAAGTGAGGAATCGATCGGACTGGTGTGCAAAAACTCAAGCGTTATCCCCTGATAAAAAGCAATCTCGGCATAGCCCCGTCCGAGAAAAATCAGAGCGTAATTCTCATCTTCATCGTAGCCGGGAACATACTGTAACAACTGTCCGAGGACATCGTGGGAGTGATGAACGGACTGCACCGGAAGACGCGAGGTTCGAAAATGGTGCAGTATTCGACCCACAATACGCTCGGTGGCGGCATGGAGATTAATTCGCAAGCGGGAGACCGAGCCTCCCGAGGTTGCGCTGATTTTGCGAAAATCGACGATGGTATCTTCGACCGGAAATGGAACTTGTTTGGTAGCTTCGAAAGCAACAGCTGAGGCAAGCTCCTGTCCGCTAAGACCCGGCATCTGAAATGTGCGGAAGGCCGTCTCTCGACCCGATACGACAGCGGTGCGCCACATGAACGGCCGGCTGAATCGGCGCTCAAAGGCGTCGACCGCAGTTGTGGCAAAATGTTGTCTTTGCTCTTCATGAACGCAGGAGACAGGAATGGGGTGGTTCTCAACAGTTATAAGATGACGTCTCTTTCCTCGATGGTCGCAGGCGGCCATCTGAATGCTGTAGTCATCCATAAAATAGGAGAGAGAGCGTCCAACCAGACTCTGCCGCTTCGGGTGGAATCGCCGCTCCTGGAATGATCTCTCTGGCGCGGTAGTTATTGGGTTCTGCTCCCGGCCTGAGTGATCTTTGGAGGAGTCGTGTGTCATCGCATCACCACTAAAAGCTCACGGCGATAGTGTCAGAGCCGTGGATTGACATCAGCTTGCGTTGAGCCGGGACATAGACATAGCCGGTTCCCCACGAATCGGTAAGATAATTCCCTCCGGAAGTGTCTATGTAAGGACCATTCCATCCCAGACGGGTGAGCTTGTTCCAAACGCTTACCGAATCCGGCTTGCGTCCGAGATCGCTTAGCAATGACGGGGTGAATCCGACATCTCCTTCAAAGCCGCGGTCTACAAGCTGGCCGCCCGAGAAAATGTCGGCATTGCCTACGATGGCACGCTTTATCTCCTGGAGCTCCTTCTTGGTAGCCGCGATTTTTGAGGAGTCGGTCATATCTCCGAACTGCGGTATTGCCACAGCCGCGAGAATGCCGAGCACGACGATTACCATGACCAGCTCGATGAGAGTGAAACCCGATTGGCGATTCATGAGAAATGCACAGAGCATGACGCTCTGCGCCCTTTCACAATTCTTACCAGCTGTTTTCGCCAACAACGTTTGTATTAGGCCAGATTTCGCCGCTTGCCGGGAGATATGCCCAGCCGCCGCGTGCGCCGACGATGACGCCTTTTGTCACGCCGGTGACAATGGAATCAGGAGCATTCGCATTCGCCTGATACGGATTTTTCGGAAGGGATTGCGCCATCACTGTGCCGGTGGTTTCAAGCTCGACGAGAGTGGGCCAGGTGGCGGCGCCGGTCTTGACCGCGGCATTGGCATAGAAAATGGTGATACCAGAGCGAAGCGCGCCAAGCGCACTGCGGCCAGCGGCTTCTTTTGCTTCAGTTGACAAATCCTGGTATTTCGGGATTGCGACCGCCGCAAGAATACCGAGAATCACGATGATGATCACCAGCTCGATGAGGGTGAATCCTTTTGCGTTTTGGACACGGAACATGTTTACCTCCACTGTGATACTGGGGCTTAAAAGTGAGTTATTGCCTATCTGTAGTTAGTATCGGCGAAGACGCAAGAGGGCTTAACGCTACTGCCCCTGGAAAACTTTGATGAGGTTCCACATCGGCAGGAAAATCGCCAAAGCCATGAGAAGGACAAAGGCTCCAAGAACAAGCGTAAGAATCGGCTCGAGGATAGAAGTCAGCTGGCGGGAAGTGTATTGCACCTGCTTGGTATAGTGGGCGCCGACCTCTTCAAGCATTCGTTCGAGTGAGCCGGATTCGAAGCCTATAGCGAACATATGGCGGGCAAATTGCGGAAAAAACTCGAATTTCGCAGTTGCGAGGTGGGAATCTTTTCCTTCATGGAACAATTGTTCTATCTGCCGTATTTCTGCGCCTATGGCGGAGTTGCGAACGGCCGCAGAGAGGATTCGCAAAGACTTGACGAGCGGCAGGCCTGACTTGTGGAGGATTCGGAAGAGGAGGGCAAAGCGCGCGACGTTTCCCTTGAGCGCCAACTCTCCGAGAATGGGAATCTTGAGAAGCCTGCGGTCGAACCAGAGCTTCCCCTTTTCCGAGGAAAGAATTCGTTTCAGAATGAAACCACCGGCCACGAAAGCACAGATTATCGCCGGCCAGAAGCGGGCAAAAGTTTCGCTGATTATGATAAGGATGCGCGTCGCCAGCGGCAATTGCGCCCCCATTGATCCGTAGAACTCGGAAAAGCGGGGAACTACATAGGTAATCATGACCACAAAGGCTGCCGTTATGACGCCAACGACGATGAGGGGATAGCGCACTCCGGACTTTATCTGGCGGCCAAGCTCAAGCTCTTTTTCCAGAACATCGGCAAGTTCGTCCAGTACTCCGTCAAGCTGTCCTGATTCCTCGCCAGCGGCAATAGTCGCCACATAGACGGGTGAAAATATAGTGCTGTACTCTGACATAGCGGCCGACAGAGATTTCCCTGACTGGATTCCGATCCTCATTTGATCAAGCACGAAATTAAGATGACTCTCTTTTGGTCCGACGCGAATAATCTGAAGGGCGCGAAGAATCGGTATTCCGGCGCGATACATGGTCGAAAGACTATTTGTAAAAACTATCAAATCCTCATAGTGCGAACTGCGCAAGAAGCCCATAAGTGAAAACGACCGACGCGAGCTCTGAGGACTTATCCGAATTGGTTGGAGACGCTCTTGCTCGAGCCACGACATCACCTGCTGGGGGGTGTCAACGGTAATGACGCCCTCACGGCGGGTGCCGTCAAGGGCGATAGCCTTATACTGAAACTGAATTGCCATGTGTTACCGTTGTCGCTATTCGTCCGGGGGTCAAACCGGAATCTTCGATGTGCGAAGTCTCCTTGAGAAGCTCTTCGAGACAAATCTGACCCGCTGTGAGCTTTTGTAAACCGGTTTCAAAGAGAGGGAGATATCCGTTTAGGCGGGCTTGTTCTTTGATGTGGTTGAGCGAAGCACCCGCAATTATCATTTCCGATAACGCCGGAGTAATTTCGACAAATTCGAAAATGCCAGTCTGTCCCTTGAATCCGGTGCGACGACATTCAGGACAACCGGTTCCTCGTTGAAAGTTGAACACATCGGCAAGCTCAATCAGCCCCGCTCGCTGGAGAAGGATGTCCGCCGGTCGATATGGCTCGGTACAGTTAACGCAATTCAGCCGCACCAGCCGCTGGGCAAGCACACCCTTGAGCGACGCGGCCACGAGATAGCGCTCTATGCCCATATCGCAAAGACGGGAAATTGCCGAGGGAGCATCATTAGTGTGAATGGTTGAGAAGACAAGATGGCCAGTGAGCGAACTACGAATTGCCATTTGCGCCGTTTCGGCGTCGCGAATTTCGCCAATCATGATGACATCGGGGTTTTGGCGAAGAATCGATCGAAGAGTGGAAGGGAACGTAAGCCCGGACCGCTCGTTGATTTGAATCTGCACCACCAGAGGTAATGAATATTCAACGGGATCCTCGACCGTGATGATATTCTTCTCAACGGAATTGATTTCGTTGAGCGTGGCGTAGAGTGTCGAAGTCTTACCACTTGAGGTCGGTCCTGAAATCAGAATTAGACCTTCGGGTTTGCTCACAAGGGATCGCCAGGCGTTCTCAGTCTTTGAATTGAATCCGAGCTGGTTAAAGCGAAGGATTGTATTTCTTCGGTCGAGTAAACGAATTACTATTTTTTATCCGTGGATTGTAGGGAGGGTTGAGACGCGTAAATCGACGGTGGCATTGTCGACCTTGACCATGAATCGGCCATCCTGGGGAAGTCGTTTTTCCGACACGTCAAGATTAGCCGCTACTTTGATTCGAGAGAGCAATTCGCTCTGCATGGTTTTGGGTGGCGCCGCCTCCTCGCGCATGATGCCGTCAACGCGATAGCGGATTCGCAGGCGTGACTCCTCAGGCTCGACGTGAATGTCCGAGGCCCGCTCGCGAACTGCTTTGGCTATAATAAGATCAACCAGCTTGATGATGGGGCTTTCTGAGTCTTCGGAACGTGTTTCGCTTTCCGCCTCTTCCAGATTGGAAGCAGACTTTGGCGCTCCGATCATCTGATTCAGGGAATCCCCGACCGAATAGTACTGGTCAATGGCTGTGCGTATTTCTGAAGGCGCTGCGATAGCCCGTTTGACATTCTTGCCGGTGTGATATCGTATTTCATCAATGGCGATGATATTGAGGGGGTCGACCATTGCCAATGTCAGGGTGTTGCCAATCTCCATGACAGGGATGAGGGTGTAGCGCCGAGCAATGTCAACTGAAACACGACGCACCACCGTCGGATCGATAATCAGGGAGCGAAGAGAGATTTTAGGGATGCCGAGGCGCTCGGATACCGTGGTTAGAAGTTGGTCTTCAGTTATCCAGCCTTTTTCCACAATGAGTTCGCCGATTCGCTTGCCGGTGAGGGATTGCTCCTGAAGCACCTCACTCAACTGCGCCTCCGTAATAAGCCCTCGTTCTACAAGGACCTCGCCGATTCTCTTGCGGTTCACGTTCATATTTAATTTGGTATCCGGTTTAACTCTGTCACTATATTATCGACTCTTTACGGAATTTGTGTATAAAGAGAATAGTGAAAGTCAGCCGGTGCGATTGAATCAAGAGTCTCCCA
>JBBTMW010000035.1:0-8156 GCA_038067995.1 Candidatus Zixiibacteriota bacterium | reverse complement strand
GCCGAATCGCTTTGTGCCGTGACTGTTAATGCCGCCTACGCCATTGGCCGCCAGACGACTGTCGGTCGGTTGGAACAGGGACTTCTGGCCGATGCGGTTGTCTGGGATATGGAAGATTATCGGGAGTTCCCTTATCATTTTGGAGTCCCCCTTGCGACGACAGTCATCAAGCGGGGGAAGGTTGTCAGCGGTGGGTGAGAAGAAACTCATGGAATCGCGCGTAGCGTCGTGTCGAGCGCAGTCGAGACACGATTCTTACCTGTTCACGTCGACCAGAATAGTCGAAAACGCATCTCGACTCCGCTCGATGCGACACGCTCGGAACCCCTTTGTGCGTCGCTGCGCTTTTCCAATTTTCACCCGGACCACAACCGCCGTCGCGGCCTTCATTTGTCTGCTCGCCCTTGCCGCCTGTTCCCCCTACTCCTTCAACCCCGGAGGAAAATCATCGATCAAGTCGATTGCCATTGAGCGGTTCGACAACAAGACTCCGGAATTTGCCCTTTCTGATCGTATGACCGACATCGTCATTGATGCCTTCATCGCTAACGGTACAATTAAAGTTGTTTCGCGCGAAAACGCCGACGCCTATCTTACGGGGGTGCTCACCAGATATGAGCGTCGACCCTTTGAGTACGACCAAAACGACCAGGTGACGCGCTATGCCGTGCAGATGGATTTTGATATCGCCCTGCACGACACAAAGACCGATACTGAGATGTGGAAAGAGTCGATCCGGCAATCAGGGCAATATGACCCGGTGTCTGAGACCGAAGAAACTGGCCAGCAGAAAGCGCTGGCGCTTTTGGTGACTGCGGTCATCAACAGAACAACCAAGGCATGGTAACCATGAGACGATTCGTCTTCATACTTCTGGTGTGTGGCTCACTCGTTGTGGCTGGCGCCGGTGCGTTCGCCCAGGAAGTCAAGTCAATCAATGACAATGCCGGGACAAGCGGGTTTGCCTTTCTCAAGATTCCAGTCGGCGCCCGTTCGGTGGCGATGGGGACGGCGTTCACCGGTCTTGCCGATGACGAGTTCGCGATGTACTACAACCCGGCCGGGTTGGCTACGGCCATCGAGAGACGATACGTTCTTGAATACCATAACTACATTTCCGACATGCAGTCGGGTCTGGTTGGCATGGTCAAGCCGTTGAATGACAAGAATGTCATCGGCGGCTATCTCAGCTATCTCAACTATGGAACATTCCAGCGCACAGATCTAACAGGAACCGTGCTTGATGAGTTCTCCGGCGGTGATATCGTTCTGGCACTCTCCTACGCCAATCGCCCCTCCTATCGATTTATGACCGGCGGATCGCTCAAGCTCATCTACGAGAAACTCGCCGGTTATACGGCGACTGGTGTAGCAGTTGATATAGGGGCACGATATATCGACATCAGGGAGAAATATGCCTTCGGACTGACTCTTCAGAATCTTGGAACCCAGCTTTCGTCGCTCGGCGGTGAAAAGGATAAACTGCCGCTTACGCTTCGCTCCGGAGCATTCGGCAAGCCGCGGGGGATTTACACCATTTTTTCGGGAGACGTCGTCGTTCCGTTCGATAATGATCTCTATTTCTGTCTCGGAGTCGAACTGCAGAAATTCAAACCGCTCTATCTACGAGCCGGATACAACAGCGCCGGTAAAAATATTCGCGCTTCAGGCTCTACCGACAGCCAGGCGGGATTTTCAGCCGGAGTAGGCTTCGATCACCGCCGGTTGCATTTCTCTTATGCTTTTACGCCGCAGGCCGAGCTGGGCGACAGTCATCGTCTGACAATTACCGGAGCGTTTGGCCGATGAAGCGAGTCATGTCGTCATTTGTGGGTGTGTGCGCAATTGTGGTAATGGCGCTTGTTGCCGGGTGCAGTTCGAATTCTACGGGGAACCCGAAGGATACCGTCATCGCTCTCTTTGGCGCGATGGAAAAAGACGACCGCGCCGCAATTGCAAACATTCTTGATCTCGGTGAGATGATGAAAAGAAGCACCGAGGACTATGCGCTTTCCGGCGGCGAACCGCGTGTTTTCACGACGCCGGAAGACATTCTCGCCGATTTAACAGGTACGGGTGAAACCAAAACGCGCTGGTTTTCTCTTCAGCGCATTGTTGCGAGCGCCGAAATCACAGGCGATGTCGCTAATGTCGAAGTGACGTTTGTTGATAAAGTTGGCTCAAAGGGCTATCGCACTAAATTTGGATTACACAAAGTACATGACAGATGGAAGATATTCTCCTTTGCCAACGTGGTGAAATGAGTTTGACATAGACGAGAGTCTATGCTCGTTTGTTTAATCAATCCTGCCTTGAATTGCTACACTCCACTTTCATTTTATTACAGTTAAAACACTGAAACCTCCGCCACGCTTGTTCGTACAAATGGACAACTGCCCCATGAATAGTGGAGCAATGAATCGTTTTCGTGGTTTGACCTCACAACCTGACCGAAACTCAACGATTGTCGCAGTAAAATCGTCTGAGCATGTACAACAGAAGGAGTGTTATGACAGTCTCGCTACGAATGCTTGCTATCGTCGCCACGATAGCCAGTCTGGTTTCTTCGAACGGTCGGGCGCAGTCTGCCGCCACTGGCTCCCGCAAACAAATATCGGCGCACGAAGCCAATGGCTCTGTCCTCCAAATTGATGGCTGCCTCGACGAAGCAATCTGGGGGCAGGCGACATTCACCTCTGATTTTCTCCAACTTCGTTGTGATCATGTTTGAAACTGACAGATCGAGAATACTTTGCTCTCCCCGCTTTGCGCTCTTTGCCGCAACCTGAGCGCAGGAAGGACAAGCCGGATGTCGCCAAGGCGTGTCGGGCGTGTTTTTTTGAGGAGCCCCTTCAACGAACTGTCCGATAATGACTTAAATAGTCGACAAGTTGTTTAGACAGGTGGGTTGGTCGGTGACACTTCACATTTCGATGGCCTGACTCGTTTAGCTTTTACGGGCGCTTTTTCCATTGAGTTTCCGACGAGGCGCCACTATATTGTCAAACTCGATCGATAACGGGCCCTTTGTGAGTGAGAGTTGAGGAGTAAGAGAGAGATGACCAGATTTCGAGCTTTCATTTTGATTACAGGCATTGCCCTGTTCATGTTCGGGTGCGCGTCCGATATTATCCTCGAACCGCCACCATCCCTCAAAGGCGTCTATAAAGGACGTTACTACATTACGACCAACCCGGGCTCAGTGAGTGAAATCGAGCGGTATCAGCTGATTGATTTTGAGTTCGACGATATCAGCTATCGTATGAGTATTGACACCCTCAATCCCAACAAGACCACGTTCAAGATTTGCAAGGTTTCGGGTAAATACAACCTCGGCGACAATGTCGCCTTGGATCAGATTACCAGCGGACCGATGGGCGGGAATCAGTTCTCCACATGCAATGGTGATGATAATCCCGAAGGGCAGTTTGGGTACGTTCGCAAAGAAGATAGTCTGATTCTCAGTCAGCAGGTTACAACTCCCGAGGGAACGCTTCTCAAACGCATTTCGCTCAAGCGACAGTAGATTTTTGCACATTTGATTTTCGAAGGCGCTTCTGTTGAAGGAGCGCCCTTTTTATTGGTGCATGTGATACGGTGAATACACGATTGTTTGTCATGGCCAGCGCGCCCCTTGTGGCGCGCAAACAGGTTGCATTACACCGACCCCAAGGGGTCGGCTGGACAACAACAGGGGAGCGCAACCCACATAGTCTGGCTTGTTGAAAAAGAGTGTTGGTACAAAATTCTCATCTTTGTCATGCCCGCGGAGGCGGACATCCAGTTTTGTCTCTTTAAGAGTGCGGACTGGACTCCCGCCTTCGCGGGAGTGACATCTGTGAGGGTGTGGCGAGAATTGAAGGGTTTTTCAACAGCCCCAGTTCAGACGGCTACCAAAAGTATTTCATTCCATCTCTAATTTAGACTGACACTCCTTGTCAGTCTCCATTCCTATACTGTTAACAGCGGACAGCGGGGTCACAGGATCGGTGCGGGAAATCGGCTCACGGGGCTTTGCCGCCTTCTCCCGCACCTTCGGCCGTGAGTGGGGTGGTAGCGAAACCCCCCGCTCGCACGGCTGAGTAAAATACAAAGATGGAGAAACGTGAGCCATGTTATCAAAGGTGATTTCATCAGCGACAATCGGCGTCGATGCCTACCGTGTTGAAGTCGAAACCGACATCCAGCAACAACTCCCTGCATTTGTGACAGTTGGACTTCCCGAAGGGGCAGTGCGGGAATCAAAAGAACGCGTCACCGCCGCTATCAAAAATTCAGATTTTGTCTTCCCCTCCAAACGAGTGACAGTCAACCTCGCGCCAGCGGATATCCGCAAGGAAGGTTCGGCATTCGATCTTCCGATTGCGATCGGCATCCTCGCCGCCACCGGCCAAATTCTCCGCGAGAAGTTGGATGACTATGTCATGCTCGGCGAGCTTGCCCTCGACGGCATGCTACGCCCAATTCCCGGGGTTCTGCCGAAGACCATGCAGGTCAAACCGAACAACGGCATTCGCGGCATCATTGTCCCAAGAGAAAATGCCAAAGAGGCCGCCATGGCCGGAACGGTGCCGGTATTTGCCGTCTCCACCCTTCAGGATGCCGTTCATTTTCTGGAAGACGAGCAGAGCCTCTCCCCATTCATTCTTGATATCAAGGCCGTTTTCACCGAGTCGCATATTTATCACAACGATTTTGCCGATGTCAAAGGGCAGGAATCAGCCAAACGGGCGCTCGAAATTTCGGCCGCCGGTGGGCACAACATTATCATGGTTGGTCCACCCGGTTCAGGCAAGACGATGCTCGCCCGCCGGATGCCATCGATACTTCCGAACCTCACTATCGACGAAGCACTTGAAACGACCAAGATTCACTCGGTTGCGGGGGTGCTTTCAGCCGATTCAGCCCTTGTCGCCACACGTCCGTTCCGCTCGCCGCATCACTCGATTTCTTATGCCGGACTTATCGGAGGCGGGGCGGTTCCCAATCCGGGAGAGGTTTCTCTTTCCCATAACGGCGTGCTCTTTTTGGATGAACTTCCGGAATTCAAGAAAGATGTGCTTGAGATGCTGAGACAGCCGATGGAGGACAAGCGGGTGACTATTTCGCGCGCTACCCAGACCCTGACGTTTCCGGCGGGGTTCATGCTTGTGGCGGCGATGAACCCATGTCCGTGTGGATATCTTGGCGACCCGAACCACGAATGCACCTGCTCAAGTTCGGAGGTGCAGAAATATATGTCGCGCATATCGGGACCGCTCATGGATAGGATCGACATTCATATCAGTGTGCCGGCGGTCAAGTTCAAGGAATTGTCGTCGGAGTCGTCCGGTGAAAAATCGGTCGACATTCGCCAGAGAGTGAATGAGGCCCGTTTGCGCCAATTGGAAAGGTTCAAAGACGAGAAACATATTTTCTGCAACGCTCATATGGAGTCACGGGATATCCGCAAGTTCTGCCCAATCGACGATAAATCGCAGTCACTGTTGTGCATGGCAATCAGCAAACAGGGGTTATCGGCGCGGGCATACGACCGCATTCTCAAGGTGTCGCGCACCATTGCCGACCTGGCCAATTGCGAGTCGATAGAAATGGGGCATATCGCCGAGGCTATCCACTACCGCTCACTTGACCGGAAACTCTGGATGTAAACAGCATGAAAAGGGACATATTCCGCTTGATTTTATCCAATAATTGGGATTTTTTGTTCCTTGGATACACAATACAATGCCAACACCGAAACCAAGAATAACACGGCAGAATTACCCCCGCATACTGGACGCGGGGAGCAAGCTTAATGACTTTCTTGATGAATCATGCTTAAAGGGTCATTCCAGAAAGTTATCAAGGTCAGCCGTTACAGCAGTCATTGAAAGCGCGATCGAGTTTGCGGGAACCAAGGCGAGTCGTTCTTTGCTTGAAATTCCCGGGGATTTGACAAGCGCCGACAGAGACAAGCTCCTCAAGCGCAAAGGCAAGGAACTGTTCAACTACTTCATCAAATACTGTAGTGACCCAGCCTCTACAGCGTTGAATTGCAACAACAAGCATTATAAGGAAGTAGCAAAAGAACAGTTTTTGAACCAGACGCTCCAAAAGCAAAGAATGAACTCCGGCTGGAGATACCAGTTTATAGCCAAGGGACTTGCATCAAAAACAGGACGATTCGACACGGTCTCCGATTTGGGAACCCAGGAAGCAGACTTTAATGCAGTTGTGGAGATTACTGGCAAACAGCAATCATTAAGCATGTATGTATCTGTCAAGAATCGCGTAAATACCATGGGCGGTCAGGATTGGCCAAAAGCCATCGAAGCCATTGAACGAATGGCGGCGCTGGATAAAAATCGGACTGGATCATACATTTGTATCTTTGGAATTGCAATGGATCGTGGAACAAGAATGATCAAGCGCAGAGCTGGCACACAGAATCCACATGCACATAACACAGAAGTATGGAAATCAGACTTTTTCTGGCCATTTTTCACGAATCTCTCATATGAAGAAATCATAAAGTCGGTTCTTGAGGTGTTGATGAAATCTGGAAAGAGTGATATTCCCCTTATAGAATTGCCCTCAAAATTGCTCGATTCGTTTGGTCAGTGTTGTCGCGAAAACAACTTGATCAACGGCGACGGCAGGTTCGTTGATGCTTACAAATTAGCAGAGGTATTTTGTGGACGGAAGGCAAAGAAAAAATGAGGGGAATGCAGTGAGCACAACAAGAGTTCATTTCGGAGATTCGCGAGAAATACTTAAACGTTTTTCGGCGAATTCGATAAACCTTATTGTGACGTCACCACCTTATGCGGATGCTCGTAAAAAGCATTACGATAGTATTACCCCAGATCGATACGCTGATTTTCTTTTGAGTTTCAGCGATGAATTCTATCGAGTTCTCAAACCTGACGGATCATTCGTGCTCAATATAAAGGACAAAGTGATCGACGGTGTCCGACATCGGTATGTTTGGGACACAATTGAGCGACTCAGCTTACAAGGATGGCGGTGTGTTGAAGATTATATTTGGTTAAAGCCGAATGCCATGCCTGGTTACTGGAGAACGAGATTTCGCGACGAGTGGGAATATTGTTTTCACCTTACCAAAGGTAAATCTTTCTACATGAATCAAAAGGCCGTGCGCAAACCCATAGGAGACTGGGCGGAAAAACGGTTAGCCAACCTCAACGGGAAAAGCAACGGCCGTCACAATAGTGAGAACGAGAGTGGGTTTGGTCGTGACTTGAGGAATTGGAAAAACAAGGAGTATGTACTTCCGGGCAATGTAATATCTGTTCCCCTTGTTGGCAAAAATCTCGGTCATCCGGCTGTATTTCCATTGGGACTTCCTGAATTTTTCATAAAGCTCTTTTCTAAGCCAGGTGACTGGGTGCTCGATCCTTTCGCGGGAAGTGGCTCTACGGGCATTGCGGCAGAATTACTAAATCGCAATTGCGTTCTTATTGACAACAAAGCCGAGTACATCGACGTTATAGAAAAGCGACTATCCGCCGTTAAGGCTGGAGTTGATAGAATTTTTGTGCGTAAAGGCGAGAGTCGTACTAAAAGAGCTGCTCAAATCACTCTTGGTTTGGCACACGCCGATGTTTCCACCAGCTGATCTTGGCGTTACTGTTTGGCTGTGTTGCGGGCCGATGTCGCCACTTGTCAACGTGCCTTAAAACCGATATTATTAGCTGGTTTAAACCAGTAACCGGAGCACGTTGTAAGCCTTGAGAGAGTTTCTCGACAAGTCGTTTTTCCCCTATGTCATCAAACCCGCCCGCTATTGCGGCGGCGAACCGGGACAAATTACCAAAGATCACGTCGGTCGTGTCACTTGCCTCCTGACGGTTACCAATCGATATGATCGTGGGGCCAATAGTCCACTCACCCAGTCGCATTACCACTATCTCAATTCGTACGATTCAATCGCCTGCGAACGAGTCTTTGCACCAGACAGAGACGCCGAGGCCATTCTCAGATCAAAACAAATTCCACTTTTTTCAATTGAATCAACTCGCCCTGCGAAAGACTTCGACTGCATAGCACTTCTCTGTTTGGAGCAGCTGGAGTTTCCGTTGATTCCAGTCCTGCTGGAATTGGACGGATTGGACGGTATCATCGTTCCGGGAGGATTTGGCAACAGGGGAGTG
>JBBTMW010000034.1:0-8620 GCA_038067995.1 Candidatus Zixiibacteriota bacterium | reverse complement strand
AAAATCTCGGTTCTGGGAATACATGGACGCCAGGTGCGAATCGGTATCGACGCTCCGCCTACAGTGGTGGTGCATCGCGAGGAAATATACCTCAAGATTCAATCCGAAAACCGAAAAGCATCTAAGACAATTAAGGAAGACCTGATTGGCATGATGAGTCTGATTAAGGACAAAATACAGGGACGCGACGCCTCAACGCCAGACGCCACGATAAACTATAAGGACAAGAACGCGAAACCGCGAGGCAACCGGCCGAACGGACAAGATCGTACCACCGGGTCCAGACGCGAAGAGTAGCCATGAGAATCACGAACAACATGCTCACCGGCAGAGTGGTCTATAACATGCAAAGAGCGCTACGAACGTTCTTCACCATGCAGACCCAAATGTCAACCGGCAAGCGCATCAACAAATCCTCCGATGATCCGATCGGCACTCAGCGCGATCTTCAGTATCGCGAGGAATTGTCCAAAAATGCCCAGTACAAGAAAAATATTGACCAGGCGCAGAACTGGATGGATCTGTATGACAGCACGCTGGGAGAGATGAAAAACGGAATTCAAACAGCCAAGGAATTGGCGATAGAAATGGCTAACGGAGTGTTCGATGCCGACGCTCGAAATGCCGCGGCCACGGAAATTGAGTCCATTTTTCAGCGGATGGTGCAACTTGGAAATCAAGAGCTTGAAGACCGCGCCGTATTTGGTGGATTTCGCACCAACGTGCGACCGCTCGTGGCTTCCGCGAATGGTGTGAGCTATGTGGGTGACAACGGTAACACAGAGTATCAAATTGACTCGTCGTCATACATGCAAACAAACCTGCTTGGTTCGGATACCTTCTTGCGACAGCTTAGGCCCATTGGTGACGATGCCAACCTGAATATCGCCTTGTCTGCCAGTGCTCTTCTTGCCGATCTCCATAGTGGCAATGGTGTGGCACTGGGGACGTTTACCATTACTGATGACAATCTCGGCATCACTTCTACAATTGATCTTACCGGCGCTGTTACGGTGCAGGATGCAATCAATGCGATCAATACTCAGCTAACGACGGACGGCATCACTAATCTTGTTGTTGGGCTGGGCATTGAAAAGAACAACTTATCATTTGACACTACGCAAAGCGGCCGAATTTCCACCTCAACCGCGCTCGATAAAATCAATTCCGGTTCCGGTCTTGATCTTATACCGGGGAAGATTCGAGTCACCGATGGCGGCGCCATAGATTTTCAGGTTGATTTATCCGGATCGGCCACACTCAACGACATAATTACTAAATTCAACACGCAGTTGATCACCGCCGGAGTTAACAACGTCACTATGGCGATTAACGGCGCTGGAACCGCACTCGAAATTACTGACGCCAACGGAGTTCCATTGGGTCTCAGCATTGAAAATGAGTCCTCAGGCGAACTGCTTGCAAACCAGCTTGGCATTACTGGGGCTATATCACCGGTGTTATCAGGAACAGCTTTAAATCCGGAGGTTGGCTTTACTATCTCCGAGATTGCCGGTACGACGGCCACCGATCTCGGTCTCAAAGGAACCATCTCATCTGACTGGGGTGGCGGCGATCTCGACCCGAAATTGCTCGCTACCTCTTTGACATCCGGGTTCAACAATGGAATCGGCTGGCCGATGGGGCAAATTAAAATTACCCAAGGTGGCGCCCAACGTTCAGTTGACTTGACCTCGGCCACAATTACGACGGTACAAGACGTCCTCGACGCCATTAACAACAGTGGCCTGGATATTACGGCATCTGTAAATGCCAACGGTCGTGGCATTCAAATAAGCAACGATGACCAAACAAAGTCACTCATCGTCGAAGACCTGTCGGCGGGTGGTCGCGTGACACGCGATCTGGGGATTTTCGGCGCCTCCGATGCCATGGGATCGTTGAATCTCCTGATCACTTCCCTTCGAAACAACGATCAGGATGCTACAGGGAGATTGCTCAGGAATTTGGATGACGGCATTCAGCATTTCCTCAATGTCCGCGCCACCGTTGGTGCGAAGAGCATTCGATTGGAAAGCACGGCCGCACGGTTGATTGATCTCGATCTCGGATTCAAGAGATTGCTCTCTGAAGTTGAAGACGCCGACCTGGCTAAGTTGTCAACCGATCTCGCTACATACGAAAATAACTACAGGGCTTCGCTTATTGCAAGCGCCAAGCTCATTCAACCGACCTTAATGGACTTTCTAAGATAGGGAGAGAGGGGTAATCGCACATGGAAGTACGCAGTTCACGGTTTGGCTCACAACAAGTGCCGCCGGATAAGATTATCACGATGGAGAGGCCGGTCCTCGGCTTTGAATCGTTAAAGACGTTCTGCCTTCTTGAGAGGGAGGAATACCGTCCATTCGTCTGGATGCAATCCACCGATCAACCGGAAGTGGCTTTCGTCCTCGCTAATCCCCTCATCTTTTTTCCGGACTATCATATTGAAGTCCACTCGAAAGAGATTGCCGAACTTGGCGTGACCAGCCCATCGTCGGTTGAAACATGGGTCATCATCACGATTCCGGAAGATCCGAAGGAGATGTCGGCCAATCTTCAGGGGCCAATCATAATCAATGCGGAAAATCGCAAGGCGAAGCAGTTGGTTCTCGTGAATAGTGACTATTCGGTTCGACATGAGCTGTTCAGTGCAAAGCATTCGGAACCGACTGTCGTTCGATCGCGTGACAGAGAACTGGTCGGGGTGTGAGCCGTCACTGCACTTCCGACACAAGGCATAGGACACGCCCATGACAACTCGCAAGACAAAATCACACCAGACCGGTCGTAGGACACCCGCGCCTCGCAAGAATGTTGGCGCAACCAGCGAAGCGGTACGTCCACAGTCATCATTCGCGCCAGCTGAAACTATTCAGGCCGCCATTCGCGACGCTTGCCGAGCCTTTGACTCTAATCGTAAACGCGACATAGCTTCCATTCTGCCGCCATTTCAATCGCAGACGACATCGCTCGACAGTGATAACGTGTCGTTGTACTTCCGCCTGTTGGGATTTGGACTTGCCTCCTCCGGTAAGCTGGTTGAGGCAGAGCAGTCCTGTCTGCAGGCCTTGTCATCTGGGGTGCGGCCTGAAAGTGATATTCATTTTGTGCTGGCATTTGTCTATGCCTCCCTGAAAGACTTTAAAAAAGCTCGCGATCATGCCGATCTCTATTTTGCTAAGATCACAATCCCCGTCAGTAATCCGGCAAACTCGCCTCTAACTGCCGATTCATCGCATCAATCCCAGATGTACAATGTTCTCGGAGGCGCTCTAAGCGAACTTCGGAATTTCGACCAAGCCGAAAAGAACCTATCGCTGGCAATCACGTCTGATCCGGCAAATCATCTGCCCTATCTCAATCTCGCCACCCTGTTCATGCGCACCAACCAGTCGACACGTGCCGGAGAGGTTGTCGCACAAGGAATCGCTTGCTGTCGCCACAATACC
Source organism: Candidatus Zixiibacteriota bacterium (assembly GCA_038067995.1). Taxonomy (GTDB): domain Bacteria; phylum Zixibacteria; class MSB-5A5; order GN15; family FEB-12; genus JBBTMW01. The sequence goes on along the minus strand of JBBTMW010000034.1, from coordinate 5,165 downwards.
GAGCTGAAGATGGTTCAGCAAAGCCTTCGCCATCGCCCGACAATTTCGGCCTGCATGATCGTAAAAAACGAAGAGGAAATGCTGGCGGGTTGTTTGGAGTCAATCCGCGACTGGGTTGATGAAATCATCGTGGTTGATACTGGTTCGTCCGACCGGACTGTCGCTATCGCTGAGTCGTTCAATGCCAAGGTATTTCACCAGCCGTGGGAAGGGGATTTCTCCAAACATCGAAATTATTCCCTCGAACAGGCCACTTCCGAATGGGTGTTCATCATAGATGCCGACGAGCGATTCTGTGCCGATGACGTTCCTGTTCTTCAGCGGCTACTCATAGATAAGGCGCACAATATTCTTTCGATCTCAGTCTACAACGTGCATCAGTCTGGAGAAGAGACGACCACGTTTCTGCCATCGGTTCGCTTCTTCCGTCAAGAACTAAAACTGCGCTATAAAGGAATAGTCCACAATTCGCTGGAGATCGCGGATTTACAAACGGTGCACCGCGGCCACGTTCGTCTCTTTCACTATGGCTACGACCTGTCGCCAGAGAAGATGGAGAAGAAGTTCCAGCGAACGAAGGCGCTTCTTGAACAACAATTGGCTGACGACCCCAACAATGCCTATGCCCACTTCAATTATGCGCAGGTGCTTCGCGGTGACAGGGAAGGGGTCCGCATGGATTACGCCGACCTTGTTATTCGCTCGGCTGAAAGAGCTGTCGAGCTGACCGACCCGAGCAATCGCCGACAGCGATCGATTCATCTTATGGCGCTCAATCAACTGGCCTGGACCAATTTGTATTTGCACGATTACCCTGCCGCTCTTGGCTATTGTGATCGAGCGCTCTGCCGCAAGCCGGACTATCTTGACCCCCTCCTATTGAAGGGGCATATCGCCAGCCGGTTGGAGAAGTATGATGATGCCAAGCGACATTACTTCACCTATTTGGATGCGCAAGCGCAGTATGATCCGGGCAAGGAAATCGACAATATCATTCTTCATCATCCCGACAGCCGCTATATCGTCTGGTATTCCCTCGGCATGATCGCCCACATCGAAGGAGATAACGAAAGGAGCAAATTCTGTTTTGAAAAAGTTCGCGCGCAACAGAAAAACTATCTTAACACGAACAGCCGCCTTGGTGCTCTCCTGATGGCGGAGGGGAATCTTGCCGGAGCCGAAGCCTGCTTCCACACGCAACTGCAATACGACCCGAATAGTCTTTCAGCAAAGCTGGGGATCGCCTATCTCCATTTGCGCAGTGGTCAGTTGGATAATGCGCAGAGTGCCTATCGCACGGTTCTGCAAGGGCACCCCGGCAATCAGACGGCACTTCTCAAACTTGGCTATCTCCGCCTTTTGCAGGGGAGCATACAGGAATCTTCGAGACTGTTTGCCGAGGCTATCAAGAACGGCTGTGACCACGCCGAGATCAGGCAGGCAGTTAATGATTACATTGGCGCCACCCAAAATTACGAAACGGGAGCTTTGGTCTATGAATCGTTGTTTGCCGAAGGAATTCAGTCGGCAATTCTTTGTAACGAAGCCGGGGGATGCTGGTTCAGATTGGGACAGTTTGGAAAAGCCGAACGCTGGTTCGAAGAATCTCGATTGATTGCCCCGGATGAACCACTATCACTCCACAATCTGGGGCTGGCGAGATTGCGTCAGGAAAAATTTGACCGGGCAATTTCGGCATTTACTGAGTTTCTCGAAAAAGTCCCATCTGCAACCGACGTACATTTGATTCTCGGCGATCTCTTCTGCCGCACAAACGACCTTCCGCGGGCGGTACAATCATTTGAACTGTTTCTTTCATCATGCCCGACAAATCCATTGGTATTGTTTAACTTAGCTGAGTGCTATTTCAAGATGGGACATCACTCGTCTGCCCTCCTCGGGTATCGCAGGGTCATCGCCCTCGACCCTTCGGCGAGCCGCGCCCAGTCCCGCATTGCTGAGATTGAGCAGTCCGCTTTCCCTGCCGCCTCTAGTCGGCAAAGCCACTAAAAAATATCCGACTCAATTGTCCTTTATCGCTAAAGGATAGCAGTACTCTGTCGATAGATTTGGTAACGAAAATGATTGAATAGCGTGGGCTATACGAATAGATGAAAACTACGAACGCAAAGAGTTTTACTCGAACACGAGGATTCCTGGAGGGATCATTTTTTGCGGTGCAATACATAGGAAGTGGCATAACAAAGAAGAGAACCAACTAAAGAAACAGGGTAAGGACGCCCTAATTCCTTCAAGGAGGATCTAGACTATGTCACTTCGCATCAACCACAATCTTGCGGCGCTTAACGCCCACCGCAACCTGATTGGCACAACGAACGCGCTGTCGAACTCGATGCAGAAACTGTCATCGGGATATCGAATCAACAAGGGTTCGGATGATCCAGCGGGTCTCGTGATTTCCGAACAATTCCGCGCTCAGATCGCCGGTTTGAACCGCGCGATTGACAACTCGGAAGGTTCAATCAACATGATTCAGACGACCGAAGGTGCGTTGAACGAAATCAACTCGCTTCTGGTGTCAATGCGCGAACTGGCCATTCACGCCGCCAACGAAGGCTTCAACGACGCTTCCCAGCTCGCCGCTGATCAGGCCGAAATCAGCAACGCGATCAAGACCATTGATCGTATTTCTTCGCAGACGCAGTTTGGCACAAAGAAGTTGCTCGATGGTTCAAAGGACAACATTGCAACCATCACGACCTCCAACAGCGCCTTGCTGAACATCAAGCAGTCGTACCTGACAAGCGGTCAGCACTCTATCACAGCGACCCGCACTGCCGAGTCGACCGCGGCATTGAATACAACTTCGCTCGGTCTTAGCCTTGCTAACACCGATGGCGATCCGTACAACCTCTCCGAGAAGATCCATACCATGGATATTCTCCAGGCCTCGGGCGTCGCCAAGAAGTTGTCTGACAACGTATCGTTTGCCGATGCTTTCGGTAACACCATGACCATCGCCGCAACTGCGGATGTGGCTCAGATGGTGTCAGCGGCCGCAGTCGCGACTGCCACCACCAGCAACGTTGGCACCTATACATTGGTCGTCAACTATCAGGAGAACGGCGAATCCCCTTCTGGTAACCAGACCATCCAGTTCGCTATAGCTTCCGGTGACACCGTCGCTACCGTCTTGGCCGCGATCAACGACAAGATCAACCAGAACGCCGATCTGTCTGGTAAAGTCGTTGCCGCCACTTCCGGCACCAGCTTCGCAATCGAGACGGTTAACACTGGCGCGCAGTATTCACTCGAAGTCTCATCGTTCACGAATAACGCTACCACTGCATGGGCTTCTATCACTGCTGGTGACGATCGCGGCGTGTCCGAGAACACCATGAACTTCACAGTGAACACCGTTGCCAACAACAACACCTCAGCCACAATCACGCTTACCGCGGGCACCTATGCCAGCTTGAGCACCCTTGTGACTCAGATTAACACTCAGTTGGCTACGGCGTTTGGCGATGTTGACGGCGTGGCCGGTACATCTGATATCGTGGCTTCGGTCGTCGATACGAATAACCTTCAGTTCGCAACCCGCGACGAAGGTTCTACCTATTCGCTCAAAACGAACGCTGGCACAGCCGGAACCGGCAATCTGCGCAACGCCCTCGCTCTTACCGAAGACACCCTTGCCAATGCAGGTACCGACGGTCTCGTGAGCTTCGACGGTTACACGTCGGAAATCTCGGCCGTGAAATATGGCTCCACCGGTTCAGTCACCATCTATAATAAGGATGATGGCGAAGCAGGTCAGGGTTCCATGAGCATGACCATTGCGACCGCTCAGAATGGCCTCAACATCGGCAACCTCTTGCTTGACGTGAAAGCCGCCAGATTCGACGTTCGTTTGGACGGCGGACCGGCATACAGCGTTATCGCTGGTGAGGATGCAGTTGTGTTCAACAACGATCGTAGCGAGTCGGCCAAGATCAACTACGATCTGACCTCTCTCGGCGGATCCGAAACCATCAACAACATCGACCAGTCGCTGGTCTTCCAGATTGGCGCCAACGTCGGTCAGACCGCCCGCATTTCCGTCAAGGGAATGTCGGCCTCTGCCATGGGCAAAAACATTGCCGGCAACCTATTCCGTTCGCTCGCCGAAATCGACGTGACAACGGTTCAGGGTTCGCAGGACGCCCAGTCGATCGTCGATGCGGCCATTAACGAAGTGTCTGAACTTCGTGGTACGCTCGGTAGCTTCCAGAAGAACACTCTGGAATCCAACCTGAAGAACTTGCGAATTGCCTCCCAGAACCTGACGGCATCCGAGTCACGCATCCGTGACACGGACATGGCGGCAGAAATGTCTGAGTTCACCAAGAACCAGATTCTGCTCCAGGCTGGCACAGCTATGCTTGCCCAGGCCAACCAGGTTCCGCAGGTCATTCTCTCGCTCTTCCAGTAATTGACCAACATCCATCCGGAGGAGGTTCATCCTCCTCCGGATGTTGAATAGGATAGACGATATGAAAGCACATTGGAATGTGAAGCAAGACCCGGCGACAGACCGTCGCACCCCCGGAGGTAACCATGCCCGCCCTTAATACAATCGACGGTATTGCCTCTGGTCTCAAAACAACTGACATCGTCGACGCCATCATGAGGGCTGAAGCCCAGCCCGTCGATCTGCTTACTGCAACGCAAAAAGAAAAGACCGACATTATCAGCAGTCTGAAATCTCTTCAGGCGCGAATGCTCGCTCTTCAGGCCGAACTGAAAAAACTCTCACGCGCATCCACCTTCGAAGCCGCAAAGATTTCGGTCTCAGACGACACGATTCTTAAGGCCACATCGGCCGGAAGGGTCGGTGTTGGTTCATACTCTCTTCGAGTTTTGTCAGTGGCGAAGAACCATCAGATAGCCAGCAAGGGGTTTGAAGATTCCACTGCCAATGTCTTTGGCACCGGTTCGATAACCGTTCAGCTCGGGGATGGTTCCTCGAAAACCATTAACATCGAGTCAGGCAATAATTCATTGACGGGCATAAAGAACGCCATCAACACCGCCAAACTCGGCGTGACGGCCACAATCGTTGATGATGGCTCGTCGTCCAACCGTTTTCGCCTGCTCCTCACCGGCGACAAAACCGGACTCAAAAACAAAATTGCATTTTCATCGTCGCTGACAGGCGGTCA
>JBBTMW010000033.1:0-7046 GCA_038067995.1 Candidatus Zixiibacteriota bacterium | reverse complement strand
CGAGGTCGAGTACACATTAATTGTGCCAGCAAATGCGTCGCTTGATGATGTAAAATCAAAGCTAACCATTATAGAATCGCCCGCCGCTATATCCAGCGTGTCAACAGTTGGCGTTGTCGGGAATACTTTCTTTGAGTCTACAGTCAGAGTAACCGCCGCACCGATTATCGGAGAGTTGCCGTAATTGATAACGGGGACTAACAAATTTGCCTTAATTGGCGATTGCCCGGTTTGCACAATTTTCGCTTGACCCGTCCCCACAGACGGTGGAATAGAAATTGACAGTGAATCAAGAACATAATACAAGACTGATTCGAGGGTATCCAGCTGGGACACATAGGCACGCGAACTGTCAAGGCCCTCAAGCACGGAGCGAGTCAAAGAGGTGTCTTGGTACCCGGTAGCAAAAGCGGCGGCATACAAATCAAATGACGCTGACATAAACTCTCTGGCAGCTGATTTCATTAGATAGCTATTAACCATATCAGAGTAGGTTGAATCAAGTGATGAGTTTTGTTGGCCCGAGGAAATGAAATCTGCGATTGCCTTGTCTTCTCTCGCCCGAACGGATGACTCATAGTACATCAATGAATCAGAACCGTACTGCGCCCAAAGGGTGTCACCATTAGAGATTGAAACCTTGAGTCTTTCCAGGTAAGCTTTGAGATCTGATATCTCTCGTGGGTTTCTCAGTGATGATCGCATCCTCGATGGCTGGGCGGGTGCAGCCGCAAATAGTGCCGTGGCCTGCGGTGGTGTTTGGCCAAAGGCGGCATAAGCCGCTTGATTCATGGAATGGGCAGATACAATGTTTGCAGCAAGTGTCGCCCCTGCTTCACCTACTCCACCAGTAATGCTCAGCAAAGCCCCGATGTACGCTAGAGCTGAGCCAAGAACTGCGACAGCCGCAGGAATTGTGACTGGCAACAACAACGAAGCCACGATTGCGGCCACAGCCGCGACAACCAAGCCAAATGCCAGCACGTAGTCACCATACTCCCCCAGCGCGTGAGCAAAATTTGAAGCATTGTTTGCCAAAGAGATATTGGTCTCCAAGTCTGCCTGAATTTGATTGACCTGAGACTGAGACAAAGATAAATCATCGAGCGAAAAATTGGTTGTCTGGGCAACAACCAATACGTCTGCCTGAGCTGGCAGTGTCAAAAGCTCGAGGTTATCCAAATACACAACATCTGCGAATGTCTTTTCGGCCTTATCGAGAAGCGTTGGACCAAATTGACCCTTATCAAGCGCCGAAGCCGTCTGAGTTAGAATCAACTCATCTACTTCGGCAATATTTTTATCAACAATATGGATTGCCTTATTATAAAGTGTTGGATAGTTGGCACCGACCAAGGTGAACTGGTTCATAAAAGCGTCAAAACTTCTTCGAAGTCCGAAGTCAAGCCTCAACGAGACATTGACCAATGCACTGCGTATCTTCGGTCCTATTAACGGAACCTCTAAGAGCCATGAGGCGAGCTTTCCAATTGCTGCTGAAAGGATTTTCCCACTGGCCCATCCAACCACGCCCTTAGCTCCGCTTTGGGCCAAAGTTGTAGATCCTTCCAAGCCTGTCTTAACTACCTTCTCGCTCAGTGCAAGTCGAGCGACTGCCTGGAGATGAAGGGAATCGTCATGCGAATAAGGCCCCCCTCCCTCACAAATTTGCTCCGCCTCGTCTACCATTTGCGACGCATTCGACTCCAGCTGACTAAAGAATGGCTTGTTCAATCCGTAAAATGGGCGACTGATTGAGCCTATAGCACTTATGAGCAGGCGCTTCTCCGCAATACTGGACTCATAGGGACACAGCACTTCAGAAACAAAGCCGAACTTAGTAACAAAAGCGTAACTTGGATAACCCAGGGTGAAGTCCCAAACTGGATTCAATAGGGGGATACTGCCCCAACCTTGCGCAAAACCAGCCTCGCCTGTTATATAGGCATTTCCTAAGCCGTCAACCGCGATGCCATAGCCAATATCATAATCACTGCCTCCAAATAAGGTGCTGTAGTCAAGTCCACTCCCTCCACTATAGAATTTCGTGACAAAAATATCCCCGCCCCCTAGCGCCATAAAATCCGACAATTTCTTTTTGGTGGGGAAATCATTGGAAGAGCCTGTGAGACCCGCTAGATAGGCACTCCCCCCAGCATCAACAGCAATTCCATGGCCTTCATCTGTGGAACTCCCCCCAAGGTATGTACTATAGATCAGTCCACTTCCCGCGCTGTTTAGTTTGGTGACAAAAGCATCCCACAAGCCACCAGAGGTTGCTTGGAATGGACTTTGGGTGGGGAAGTTTGTGGAATAGGTAGTGCCCGTTACGTAAGCATTGCCACTGGCATCAACCGTGATTCCAAAGCCATAATCTTGATTATTTCCTCCGAGATACGTGCTGTAGATTAGCGCACTGCCGACACTGTTGAGTTTGGTAATGAAACCATCGGAACCACCACCACGAGAGGACTGGAATGAACTTATGGTGGGGAAGTCCGTGGAATAAGTTCTGCCCGTAACATAGGCATTCCCTGTGGCGTCGATCGCGATTCCAGAGCGATACTCATCGAAACTTCCCCCAAGATAGGTGCTGTAGATTAGTTCACTTCCGGAACTGCTTAATTTGGTAACAAATGCATCATTGTCATCAAAACCACCCCTCAGCGTCTGGTATGCACTTTGGGTTGTGTCGAAATCCGTGGATCCAGTCTGGCCTGCTACATAGGCATTTCCGGCGTCGTCGACCGCGATTCCTTCGCCACCATCACCGCCACCTCCCCCAAGATATGTGCTGTAAACCAGTGCATTGCCACTACCATTGAGTTTGGTGACAAAGACTTCTTCAGGATAGGGGCCACCAGAAGCGAAACCCTGGAATGGATTCTGGGTAGGGAAGTCATTAGATGTTGTAACACCCGTTACATAGGCATTCCCACCGACATCGACCGCGATTCCATTGCCATATTCATCAGCACTTCCCCCAAAAACCGTTTGGTATATTTGTCTACTTCCGCTAGTGTCAAGTTTCGTGACAGAAACGGCGGGCGAATAATCTCCAGATGGGAATGAATAATTATAGGTATTGCAAATCACATAGGCAAACCCGCCACCGTCTATCGCAATTCCGCGGCCCCTTAAATTACCGTGTCCAAAAAGGTAAGTGCTGTAAACGAGGCTCACAGCTGTGTCGCTTGAGATTGCTGCTTCGTTGTAGCGGGACTTCGCTGGATTGGATTTATGCCCATCAGACAACAGAACACTTTCAAACGTGTGGTCGTCAAGGGACGTTCGAACTGTTGCAACGTTTTCGCCTTGTAGATTGATACTCTCCGCTCCGCGATACTCCACCTTGACCTGTGCGAGATCGCCGCTGGATGAGGCGATCAGCTCTTCCTGCAAACGACCATCTTTGGCGGACAAAGTAACATCTACCCCCGGATAGACGCCGCGCATGGTAACAGCGCTGTAATTCGGCACATCGGTGTGCCACTTCGCGGGCTCATTGCCGATGAAGTAGTTGCACTTGTATTCCAGCTCCTCAAGGCCCAGCACTTCAACCGATTCGCTTGCACCGATAAACTCGGCCTTGATCATGGTGGTCTCGATGGAGTCGCGCTCATGACTGAATTTGCCACCCACTAAACCTGGGGCAGACGGGATCCCGCTTATTGGCGGGACCGCCCACGAACCGGAGGAAGGGGGTACCGCCCACGAATCCACGGGAATCCCGCCAAAGGCGGGACCACCGACGGCAGTGGCGGATGCATCGATCTTTTCCACCCGTTGGAAAAACTGATACCAAATACCATTCTTCGTGAACCACATCGTGGCGCCATTCGCAGATGCCCGAAAAAGAATCGAGTCGGGCCACTGCCCCATGTTTTTGGTGAAGGGCAGGGGAATGGAGGCATCGGATTGAAATGCATCGATTTTGGAATCTGAAGCTTGGATACTAAGTGAGGTGCAGAGTGCTACCCCCACCGCGAAAAGAACGTTCTTGATCGCCATCGCGACTCCCTTTTGTTTGAAGTACTCACCAAAGCTACAGATAAGAGACAAAATGTCAATGAAATTCTTGGCTAAAGTCAAGAAAATGACGCAAAAACAGCCCGCCATTCGGGTGGAGTACCTTGGAAAAGAAAAGATGGATTCCGGCTCGGCTCCCCCGTTACCACGGGGGATTGGCCGGAATGACAGCCCTTTGATATTGGCGATCGCCCCCCCCCAATCACACGAAAGGCCGGATATACCGGCCTGTTCGCGCACTTCGCATGACTGTAAGGATGCTTGACGGTTAGTCTGCCTTCACTTCGACCTCACGGGGTTTGACTTCCTCCCGTTTCGGCAGAGTGATTTCAAGCAAACCGTTCTTGTAGTCGGCTGAAATCTTGTCGGCCACAACTGTGTTCGGAAGGGTGAACGACCGGCTGAATTGTCCGGATCGAATTTCCGTCCTCAGATAATTGTCTCCCTTCTCCTCGGACTTGAAATTGCGCTCACCTGAGACTGTGAGCAGGTTGTCTTTAACCGTGACCTTGAATTTGGTCCTATCCATTCCGGGAACTTCGAAGACGAGGGTCAGTTCGTGATCAGTGTCCTTGACATTAACACGTGGCACAAAATCGACGTCGTCATCTGTGGCCAAAACTGGAAAACGGAAGAAATTGTCAAAGATGGCTTCGATATCTCTCGCGCCGCGATAGGGGGTGCACATTACGTTTCTCATGGTTTTACTCTCCTTGTTTTGTTGGTTCCAGTTATTTGTTTTCTGCCAACTGTTATTACAAGGGGCGTGCCAATCTTTATAAGCTGTTAATCTACAATAGATTATAATTTCGCACTGCCAGTGACGTACTAAAACGATGCCATAGTGGCATAGCGGCATGCCATAATTGCAGTTATTGAGTGACTATTTGGCGGATTAGATGCCGTTTAGGCGCATAAATTACAACAAGGATGTCGGGTTTCTCTCCCACCTTTGGCGGGATCGGAACGCCAACCTACAATTAAGAGCGGCCTCCAATGTATCAACGCGTAAGATTGTGTCGCGACTATTTGCGCGAGAGAATGTCGGTGATCACTTTTTGGAGCGGTGAATTTTTGAAAAAGATTTTCTGCGTCGTGGTAAGACTGTTCTGAAACTCTTTGATGCGGGTTAGCGCCTTGGGATTACCAATCTGGCCGAGAGCCTTGATAATCGCGAGACGGATTTCCTCTCGCGATTGCCCCCCCGTTACCATTTGTGCCTGACGATCTGAATCATCGAGCAGTTTCAGCAGATATTCCTCAGCAACCTCTCCCCCAATTTTGCCAAGAGCCGCAACAACGCGATGAGTGAGGGATGGTATTCGCTGAACAAGATCAATGAGAAGGGGGATAGACTCCTGAGAGGCCACAATGCCAAAGGTGGCAACGGCGGCTTCGCGAATTTCCTTGTCAGAATCTTCGGCCATCAATACGAGCATATCAACGGCGTCGTCACCGCCGATCTTTTCAAGCGCACTCACTATCTCGCGGCGAACACGCACATCGGCATCGCTTATGCGCAGGCGTAATGGGGCAATAGCATAAGGATCGCGCAGAGAGCCGAGGACAAACATCGAATTGCGGACAACGTACCACTTCGCGTCGGGAAGCTCGCGACGACCGGAGTCTCTGAGAAAAAGGGAGTCATCATTGACGACCTGACAAAAAACCGAGAGAGAGCTTTTGCCAAGCTCGGCCAGAATTCTAAGAGATTGTTGCCGTACCTGCCGTATCGGATGCGAGATAATCTTCGAGAGAGCCATGGCGACAGCTTCGGTACCGATACCGACAAAGACGTCGCGGAGCTGGCCAGCAGTGGCGTGATCGGCGCGAATCAGTTCATCTACGAGAATATCCAGCACTTCGGCGCGACTGAGACCGTCGGCAATTCGCTTAATCGCTATGGAATCGTACTCAATACCGGAAAATGCATAGCGGCGCCGACCGGATAGCATCGAAACGAGCTTGGCGCCGTGAGTAAATGATCGGTTCAGAATGGATCTCACGGCGAGTTCGAGAACGACATCCGCCATCTCATAGGTCTCGGTGCGTGAAGAGAACACAGTGCGAAGCTTTTGGGTAATGCTTTCAATCAATTCGCTGTCGGCGGTGCAGTCAATCTGGCGGACTACCGCGAGGAGTAATTCCAGCGCCTTTTGACGAACGCTGGAGTCCCCATTCAGCATCGTATCGAGAAGATCGCCGCAGACGGTGGCCGCAAGCCCCGACTGTCCGGTGCGCAGGAGGCGCGCGAAATCATCACCGAAGCCTGCAGTGGAGACGTCTGGGAGCAATCCCTGTTTTATTGTCGCTATGACAGAACAGACTTTATCGGCGGCCTCAGATCGTGCCCCTTCGATGGCGTTTGAAGTGGTCGCGGTAAAATCCTTGCTTGACGGCCGGCTGGAAGGATGCAAAGCATTTGTTTTCTTGGGATGATAATCAAGCAATCGATTCAACGCCTGCCAGCGCTGTTTAGCGGACTCGTCACCAGCCTCAGCGGCCTTTTCCGCCTTTGACACCATGTCGGTAAGGGCCTCAATGGAGATGGACGCGACCCGCTCCGGGATGACATAGTGTATCAGATCCAAATCGAAATCGATTGATCGCTGATCAAGAGCCGACTGCCCTCTAAGCAGAATGTCAGCAAGGGTGTCGGGGGAATCACCAAGGGCATTGGCAATAATTGTTTTGATGGCAAAGTCGCCATCAACATCGCCGCGATAGTGGCGCGACTGCTCAAAGAGGTTGAAGACACGCTCACTATTGATTTCCAGAGAGTGAATACCGGTTTTAGCCAGCCACGCCGACATATGCTGATCGGCCTGGCTCAAATTGACCCGTCTGACAAAGCGGTCCATCCAGCGATTAAATTCGGCAATAGTTATGATTTGTTCTATCAGAAAACAGTTCATTTCCTGAATCTGCATGTACTGCACGAGTTCATCGGTAAAGACGCTTTCTTTGAGACGGAAATTGAGAACATGGAGGCGACCGCTTTGCAACTGGAAATTGAC
>JBBTMW010000032.1:0-7976 GCA_038067995.1 Candidatus Zixiibacteriota bacterium | reverse complement strand
CCGAACGACGGCGCCGGCGGCGCGTTCGCCAGCGCTTCGGCAACCGCGTTGTCAGCGCCACCTCCATGTCAGTTTGATGTTGGCGGTGGAGCATGGGGACTGAGTATGGTTGACTTCGCATTTGCTGGAGGACAAAGCAGTATTCCGTTCACCCTGGTTGTAAGCGGGACAGTGCAGCCAGTGCGGAGTCCCACCACGAGAGAATTAGCTCGATGTATTGTCAAACTATATGTTTATGATACCACGCAAGCTACCCAGGGTGCGGCAGCCGCAAGTCAACCAGCCTTCTTAACTTTCGATAGTGATTACAATCCGCTGCCATTCGAGACGAGCGGTTTTCTCACTCCGCTGGCGGAGCACAGTGTATATCACATGGAAGTATTTACGAGTACAATCGCCGGAGCTACTACGCAGAGCGATCCTGGGCCGCATGAGGGAAAGGTAGACATCAGCGTTTCGCTTTTCGGTGGCCAGTGACAAGCAAGCTCAATTGACTATGATGTGCGACTATGTAACTAAATGAGGTGATCATTGCAATTTACTTGGAGACGCCTTCGCAGACCATCGCTGAACAACTTGGCAATACTGGTATTCATGCTCCTTCTTGCCCTCAGCTGCGGCAAGAGCACTGGTCCTGATTCAAACAAACCGCCGGATACAGGCCCCATCGGCATCCTGCTTCTCGGCGCTGAGGGTGATTCGGCGCTTTCTGGCACGGTCAATCATGGCCCCTTTGCGGTGCCGGAGAACGAGTGGGATGGTGATTTTGTTACGACGCGACTCGAGGCGGTCATCAATCCAAGTGCCACAGTTGGTGCAGTCAACACGGCTCTGAATGCAGTCGGTGCCAAGATCAGTTGTATGCGAGCTGGTCTGATGTTCACCGAATTGGTGGTGCCTGCAATGTCAACTGCAGATCAGGCGAAGGTAATCTGTTCGACCTTGGTGGCATCGGGTGCGTTTATATCGGCGTATCCGTGCTTTGACCCAACTAATATTGACGATGCAACCATATTCCCTGGCTTTCCTGCAAATGGGCGTCTGACCCATCTGGAGCAAGCGAAGTTTCCAGCGGCATGGAATCTTCGGGACCGTGTGGCCGGCCTCCATTCGCCAGTGACCGTAGTCGTGGCCGACAAATTTGCTCAATTCACCACGCATCCGGAGATTCCTGCCCAGACATTCATTCCGGCGGTCGGGGTGGTAGATACTTTGATGGACGGACAAGGGGTAATTCCCGGGAATCATGGTTTTGCGGTTGCGGGAGTTATCGGGGCACAATACGATGATATTGGCTCGACAGGGGCGTATGCGGACACGACAAATCTGCTTAGTATTCCCTGTTTTAGCACGGTAGGGCTTGGCTCATGGGTGGCAGTCATAACTGAAGTCTTCATGCGACTGCCTGTTGCTGGCAAGTTTATTCTCAATACGAGTTGGGGATACGGTTTTGACTTCACCGTAATTTCCAAACGTCAGAGAATCGAGCACGCCCTGTATTGGCGCACGCTTGTGGCGAGTCGGCAGAATGACTTCCTTCATACGCAGTCCTCGGGTAATAACGGCTTCTTTTCACCGGCACAGACTAACGCAGACTATAACTCTCCCTTTACAATGACAGCGCGATTTGACGCCCCGCTGCAGATGTTACAGGGAACTGCTGTTTCTTCGGCCGACACCAGCGCGCTGACCACAATGTATGCCCGGATTGTGACGAATGGCAGTGTCTATGCGGCTAGGCTCAGGAACGTAATAACGGTGGGCTCTTCCGACTGGAACGGAGGTCTCTCAACGTTTTCCAACGGTCCGGCTGATGTTCGCATGATAGGCGAAACGATCACCCTGCCCTGTATGATGGGGGATGCGATATGCAACCCGGGCACTGACGTGGCCTGGCAGGGGCGCTATAACGGTACGTCGTTCGCTACACCACAAGTTGCCGCCTTGGCGGCGTGGCTCTGGTCGCTATCGCCGGCACTCACCGTTGACGAGACGATTGCCATCATCAAGAATTGCTACAACAACAAATGGGTGGATGCTTACAAGGCAACCCTGTCGCTGGATCACTCGATATCCAACGCTGGAATCAGACTTTCACTTCTGGATATCGCCGACGCCAGCGGGCAGAAGGGGAGCGACATGTTATTCGATGAGAAGGACCTTCAGATGTTCCTCGATTCGATCCTGTATTACGAGGCGGATCGGGGAAGCAGGACACCTCCCTGGCCAAAGGACCATTCAGCATTCGACCTCAACGGTGATGGATACACCGGTGATACCATGCTGACACCGTCAACAGCGCCGTTTGATCTGGATATCAACACGCCGCCGGCGTATTCAACGGTGGATGTAATTCCCTGTGATCAACCGAGCTCCGGAGACACCACGCTCGATGAGTCAGCACTGACGGATCGGGCCATCCTGCTGTATTATGCTTATTCTCAGCTGTATAGCGGAGATGAACATGTTCGTGATAGTCTGTTAGACAAGGGATGCTCGCCATTTGCAATTGTTGAGACAAGCCACCAGCTGCAATACGATATGAGAGCATACCTGGACGCGGCGGTTTGGGATATTGACTCAAGCCAGGGTACATTCCTGCACAAGGAGCTTGCCGTCCGGGAACCGGCGTGCAATGAATTGGCAACATACATATTTGATGTTGACGCAACATGTAATGTATCGCTTGCCGGCAGCGTCAATCTCACCTCCCTAGATATCTCCGGTTCTTCAAGCTCCGCCGTTAATGGAACCGCTTCCCTGGAAAACAATCTGGGAGCGACCTGCGATTATCGCGCAACTTCCAAGGCCTATTGTTACAGTGTCATCCGCTTTATTGCAAGTGAGCAATCGGGCTTCATTCCATTCAGGTTTGTAGTGAACGGCTTGGTAGATATAGGTGACGGCAATACGGCACAAACCAATGCGTATGTCCTGTTCCAAACGGTTGATGCCAATGGTAAACCCGATGGAGCGACGTATGCCGGATTCAACAGCCAGACGCAATCGTTTCCCTTTGTGCTCGATGGTGTTCTCAGTCCCTTGCTTCCTGGGCAAATATGGGAACTCATGATTATGACAACTGCCGCAGACGCCGTCTTCACTCTGTCTGACCAGGGACCCGACAGTAAGTCGGCAAACGTAAACGTGGCTCTACATGTGGGACCATAGAAGAAAACTGCTAAATCTAACTGTGAGGTGTTTCGTACTGTCAATTCCGCTTGACGAGACTCGAACTCGTGCTTTGAGGGTTGCTATTGTACGTCAAGGGCTAGCGATTCACAGGCAGAAGTGCTTGATACCCATTATTGGATTGATCGTGTGTGGTCATAAGAGTCTGTCGAGTGTAGTTCCTCACAAAAGAACGAAGGCCGCTCCCAAGGGTGCGGCCTTTTTCATTGGTGCATCCCCAAAGTGTCCAAATAGTGTCTACTCCGTGACCTCCACTGACCCAGTGTGAACACAATGACAATCATACAGTTGAGTTGCTGAAAGCGGGGGACACTAGGGACTAATTGTTTCTTGCGGGTTCATTGGAATTCGTGTAAGTTGATGCTATGTCATTGCTTGCCGGAGTGGTGGAAGTGGTAGACACCAGGGACTTAAAATCCCTTGCTTCGAAAGGGGCGTATCGGTTCGAGTCCGATCTCCGGCATAAGTATCGCTTTTAGTTCGCCTGCGGCGCTTCTTCTCTTACGTTTGGAGTACCACAGTCAATGTTGCATATCTTTGCCTAGGTGGCAGGCAATGCCTGGGTTCTTTGGCGTGTAAGCAACGGAATTTATACCCGCCCATTGGGCTTGTTGAAAAAGTGGCACATGCGAATTTCTTTGATTTGTCATGCCAGCGAAGGCTGGCATCCAGTCTTGTCCGACAAAGAGTTAAAATGGGCTACAGCTTTCGCTGGAGTGACATTTGCGAGAGCTTATAGTGCATTGGGAGGGTTTTTCAACAGTCTCCATTGGGCGGGCCACTCAGGCAAAGAGAGGCAGTCAAGATGGGTTCCGGCTCGCTCCCGTCAAGAGCAGGATTGGCCGGAATGACAGAAATAATGGCGCGGGAATGATAGAGCCACAAACGATAAGAGAGGACGGGAGGGATCGTCCTCTCTTCCGATACCGGGCGGTCGTGGCAAGGGGGAGGAACGGGCGGTTCCTCTACCGCACTTCCTCAAACCGCCCAAGAAAGAATCTTAACACCTCCGGCTCATAAACGAACTTCAATCCTCTTACCTTCTCACGATTGTCATAGACCGCCATCACCGCCTCGGCAGTCACATCCATATGCGCCTGCGTATAAACGCGCCTCGGAATCGTGAGACGCACCAATTCCAACTTCGGCAAATGATTTTTGCTGGTGGCTTTGTCTCGTCCGGCCGACACCGCCCCGCGTTCCATCGAGCGCACCCCCGATTCGACAAACAACGCCGCGGCCAAGGCCTGCGCCGGAAACTGTTCCTGCGGGATATGGTCGAGAATCATTCGCGCATTCAGAAAGACAGCATGTCCTCCAATGGGGTGGACAATCGGGATTCCGGCCTCAATCAGTTTTTCTCCCAGATATTGTACCTGCCCGACACGCGCTCTGATATGATCGTGGTCGACCGACTCTGTGATTCCGATCGCCATCGCCTCCATGTCACGCCCGGCCATGCCGCCGTAGGTGTGAAGCCCTTCGTAGACGACCACCATCGCACAGGCTTGTTCGTAAAGCTTGTCGTCGTTCATAGCGAGCATGCCGCCGATATTGACCATGGCGTCTTTCTTGGCCGAAAATGTGGCGGCGTCGGTGAGGGCGCAGATTTCGTAGACTATTTCGGCGATGCTTTTATTCGCTTCGGCCTTTTCACGGCATTTGATAAACCAGGCGTTTTCGGCGACGCGGGTCATATCGTGAACGATCATGATCTTGTGTTCGTCGCACCACTTTCGCAATTGACGCAAATTCTCAAGTGAAATCGGTTGACCACCAGCCATGTTGACAGCGGTAGCGATGCAGATATAGGGGATTTTGGAAGCGCCAACTTTCTTCACCAGATCATCGAGTTTCTGGAAATCGACGTTGCCTTTGAAAGGATGTTCATTTTGAGGGTCGTGAGCCTCATCGATAATGACGTCGACAAATGTGCCACCGGCAAGCTCCTGATGAAGACGGGTGGTGGTGAAATACATGTTGCCCGGGATATAGTCTCCCGGTTTGATGAGCAGTTTGGAAAGGATATGCTCGGCGCCACGACCCTGATGGGTGGGAACGGTATGTTTGTAGCTATAGTATTTCTCGACTGTGTCGCGCAGATGATAATAGTTGCGCGAACCAGCATAGGCTTCATCCCCCATCATTAGCCCCGACCACTGGTGGTCGGACATCGCCGATGTGCCCGAATCTGTGAGGAGATCGATATAGACATCCTCGGATTTCAAGAGGAACGTGTTGTATCCGGCTTCTTTGATTGCCTTGGCGCGGTCTTCGTAGCTGGTCATTTTGATCAGCTCGACCATTTTGATTTTGTATGGCTCTGCCCATGATCGTTTTACGGGTCGGGCAAACTTTGTTGTCTTGCTGAAATTCACTTCTTTCTCCATCGGGCTTGACGGCGGCATTGCCGTTGAGCCGAGCGAGAGGATACGATAGTTGTCTTAGAACGCCATTGACCTGTGTCAAACCGGGGTTTTGTTGGCAAGATTGGGTTGCACCGGAAGCACTTATGGAGGCACGGGTTTCAACTTGACCGAACGACCGGATGCGAGTAATTTTGATGGTAATCAAGAATTCTCAATCGGCCACCTTGCAGTCCGGACAACCAACAAGTCCGGTGGGAGAAAACTGTATGCGACTGATTCGCTACGCACAATTTACCGTTCTCATTGCGTTTGTTTTGTGTCTTCTCGCTCCTATCAGCACTATGGCCGCGCAAAGGATCGTGGAGTTGTTTACTCCGTCCGAACCGATGGTCGAGCAATTCCCGCTCAGCTTAACGACATGCAATCTCTGGAAATACTCCAACAACGACACCCTTTTGGGTTTTTCATCGGGCTATGACACAGGCGAACGAACAGTTACATTTTTCAACCCTGCCACATGCGGCAGTCCGGCTTACCCGTTCGAAATCAAGTCGTTGGTATTCCCGCTACTTCCTCGTCCGGGAGCAAAATGGCCAGTGCAAGTTGACGTCGTTGTCTACGATGCGACTCTCAATGATTCCTGCAATGGCCCACAGTCCGAACTGGCCAGGTTCATCATCAGCTGTGACTCTGCCACCTACGCCTTTCCCAACAGCGGCACAGCCACTTTCCCCGCCCCACTCTGCGTCAATCGTCCATTCTTCATCGGGATTGAATACACCGATTCAGATACCGCGGCGCTTTTCCCGTCGGTCGTGTATGACATTGGCCCCGTAACCACACAGTGCGACAACTGGTACTACCTGCAGGGATTTTGGATTGAATGGCACACATTCTGGTTACCACCTCGTCCGAGTTATCCGCGATTCAAGGTGGTAGGGGAGCCGGTTACTCTCGCCTGTTGCGTGGATGGCGACGCCGATCTGATCTGCGATGTATTGGATAATTGCCCCTCGGTAGGCAATGCAACTCAGACCGACACGGATTCCGACGGCAAGGGAGATGCCTGCGACAATTGCCCTTCGATTGCTAATTCGTCACAACTAGATTCCGATGGCGACGGTATCGGCGATCTCTGCGATATCTGCCCCAACAATGCCAATCCTTCTCAGCTTGACAACGATGGTGACGGCAAGGGAGATGCCTGCGACAACTGCCCGTCGGTGGCAAATCCCACTCAGGCAAATGCCGACGGTGATCTCCTTGGCGATCCGTGCGATCTTTGCCCAAACGATAAGTTCAACGATATCGATGGCGATGGCCTGTGCGCCAACGTCGACAATTGCGCCGGAATCGCGAATCCATCCCAGACTGACGCCAACTTTAACGGAGTTGGTGACGTCTGCGATGTCTGCTGTGTGGGACTCAGGGGGAATGTCAACTTTGATGGCGGCCAGTTAGTCAATGTGGTCGATGTCACTTACTTGGTCGGCTACTTGTTCCAGGGTGGAAACCCACCCCCATGCCCGAACGAGGGGAATGTGAACGGTGTGAGTAGCATCAATGTAGTCGATCTCACTTACCTTGTTGCCTACCTCTTTTCGGGAGGGGCGCCTCCGCCAGCGTGTTGACACTCAGCTCTTGTGAGTTTTGAAACGCCGGCTCCACGTTCGCGGAGTCGGCGTTTTCTGCGGAGGGAGGGAATGGGAATGATCTTTTATTATGGGCATGCAGGTGGCTGAGGTCCATTGTTAAATAGAAACTGCACCAGATCGGTGATGTCGACAATATTGACAAGAATGTCGCCATTAACATCGGCTGATTCATAGCAAGGGGGGTCGGTAGAACCCTGAAAAATATAACCGACGAGAAAGACGAGGTCGACGACATTGCGTTTGTGCAATTGGTCGCTGTTGGCGTCACCACGAGCATAACAGCAGGAGCGAGCCGTAATCGCCCCTGCCACAACCTCCGGGCGATAGGTGAGTGTAGAGGGATATGACTGCATGAGCGACTTGAAGACGGGCTGATACGTTCCAAATCCAGCAAGCGAAACTGAGGCTGTTTGTCCCGGAGTGGCCGATGGTGACACAGTAAACCAGTACCGCAACACCGGGCCCGCGCCAGTGCCGAGTTCGGGGCCTGTACCGAGAGTGCTATTCTGTAGACGAACACTGATGCGACCCGAGCCTGGATCGTAATTATTAAACGACATCACATTGAAAATGCTCGTGCGACATCCAGTGCGGGAGGCGCTGTCGAATTGCAACTCCAAATCTCCGGACCATTCAATAGGAACAATCATGTTGTAGAGAGGCGGAGCATTGCGGGCAAAGATTTCTACCGCCACAGGTTGCCCGGCTTCAGCCTCATTGGTCGAGGCTTTCATGGAATCTGCCATGGCATAGGCAGTGT
>JBBTMW010000031.1:0-7524 GCA_038067995.1 Candidatus Zixiibacteriota bacterium | reverse complement strand
CTGACCGGGCCATGCGGCGCGATCAGCACGAGCATTTGTACACCCTTCAACAACAGCAAATCCTGAAGATTGAAGATTTCATTCGCCGCAATATGGCCGGGCAGAAAACCAAGCAGGCCCAATCCCGTCTCAAATTTCTGGGGAGAATCAAACGTCTTCCTCCGCCCAAGACGGACCAGACAATCAGAAAAATGAATCTGACCAGCTCCGGCCGATCATTCCATCACGTGCTGTCGGTACAGTCGGCCACGCTTGGCTATGGCAAGAATGAAATCCTCTCTGACGTAACTTTCGATCTCTATCGTGGCGACAAAGTCGGCGTCGTCGGACGAAACGGCTCAGGCAAAACAACGCTCATTCGTGCCTTGTTAGGGGAAATATCTCCCATTAAAGGTGAACTGGAACTCGGCGACAAAGTTTCCGTCGCCTATTTCGATCAGGAGCAGAGCGATTTGAATCCCGAGGGGACCGTCCTTGAAAATCTCTGGGAGCTTGATCCTCTCGTACCGGCGGAAAAGATGCGGGCCTTTTTGGGAAGGTTCGGTTTTTCCGATGAAGATCATTTCAAACTGGTCGGTTCACTTTCCGGTGGAGAAAAAACCAAGCTGGCTCTTGCGAGGCTGATCTATAAACCGGCGAATTTCATTATCCTTGATGAACCAACCAACCACCTCGACATTCAATCGCGCGAAGCCTTGGAAGAGGGATTACAGCATTTCGATGGCTCTTGTCTGATTGTCAGCCATGACCGCTACTTTCTTGATAGAGTGGCGAATAAGATATTTCATGTGAATGACGGCCGCATCAATCAGTACCTCGGCAATTACACCGATTTCAAAGAACGGACAGCTCCGAAACCTGCACCGCAGGCGCCGAAATCAAATGAAACGCGTGTCAGCTATGCGACCTCAAAGGAGCAATCCCGTAACACCGGCAAGAAAAAGAAAGAACTGGCCTCGGTGCGTTCGCGAATTACCGATTTTGAAAAAGAGCTTATCACCCTCGATTCCGCCATTCGTCAGGATATCCCTCGCGACGATTGGGCGGCGCTGAACGCGGCGGCGAGAAGGAAGCAGGTAGTCGAAGAGTCTTTGCTCGAACACTATGCGCGTCTTGAATCCCTCGAGAAGGAACTGAATGGCTAAACTGCTTGTGATAAATGGCTCCCCTACTCCGGGGTCATCCACCGAGCTACTGCTTGCCTCGGCGGTTCACGGATTTGAGTCGTCGCTTCCGGAGAAAAATGTCACCGTCGAATTAGTCGTGTTAAACGAACTGACTTTCATTCCCTGTCAAGCCTGCGGAAAAGCGCCCACGCCGAAGTTCTGTTTCTATGACGACTCCCTCACCTCCATCTACAATCAGATAGCCGAATGCGACGCCTTTCTTCTTGGTTCACCAATATATTTTGATTCTGTTTCTGCGCAGACCAAAGCCTTTATCGACCGGTGCAACTGCTTTCGCCCTCCCGATTTTGACAATCGTGATCCCGAACATGATTTCATAAAAATATTGCGGAGAAAGCGCCCTGGCGGATTGATATTGGTCGGCGGCAAGGATGCCTGGTTTGAAGGAGCGCGTCGAACCGTGGCAGGATTCTTCAAATGGATAGAGGTGACAAACGAAGGGATGGTTGTCTTTCGCTCTGACGACTACTGCAAAAGCGGAATGGCCACAGACAATGAACAGTCATTGAGTGAGGCTCGTCTGCTTGGGAAGCAGATAGCAGAAAGGATATTACATGGCTGACAAACGTTCTGAAATGGCTCACTATTACGACGAACGAGCCGGTGAATACGAGCAGATATATTTCCGGGATGATGCCGCCCGGCGGAAAGAAATTGACGACGAAGTGGTTCGTGTGCGGGAGCTTGCCATTGACAAGAAGGTCCTTGAAATCGCCTGCGGCACCGGCTATTGGACGCAATACTTGTCCGAGACAGCGAAGCACGTCACTGCAATTGATATTGCCCCTCAAATGATTGAAGAGGCGCGAAAAAAGACAACCATCTGTCCCGTTGAATTCGTACAGGCCGATCTGAATCATTTGCCCGACACATCGGAAAAGTATGATCTGATAGCTCTGGGTTTTTGGTTTTCACATCATCCAAGGCAAGAGTATGACCTACTCTTCAATTCTCTCAAATCACACCTTGCTCCAGCAGGAAAGATTTGGATGATCGACAACAATCCTCCGGCCGAGGGACCAACACAGGATTCTTCTTATCTCGACGAGAATGGAAATAATTTCAAAAAACGTTTTCTATCGGATGGCCGCGAGTTCACGATCATCAAAAATTACTTCTCGGAAAGTGAGTTGCGCGAAATTTACGGACAGCAATTCAAGATCGAGCGGCTGACATTTGGCCGCCACTACTGGGCAGTGGCGCTCATGGCGATGTGATTTAGAGACCGCAATTCGTTGTGGTTACTATGGTTAGCCAAAGAATACAGGTAATTTGTTGCCCTCTGAGAGAGAATGTGCTATAATTAAGGTTCGTGACCGGACCCGGTTCTAAAGTCGGAACCGAGAAATCACCGGCCTTGTTGTGTGAATATAATTGTTAGTTAAGGAGTTTTTCCATCCCATGAAAGCATCCGGTCATCCCGAGTACAACGAGTTGGTAATACAGTGCGCCTGCGGCCACAAATATCCGACTCGCTCGACCAAAAAGTCGATCCACGTCGAAATCTGCGCCAATTGCCATCCCTTTTTCACCGGCAAACAAAAGCTGATTGACACCGCTGGCCGCGTCGACAAGTTCCGCCGCAAATACGCCTCCGTCGCCGAGAAAAAGGCCGCGAAGGAATAACGACGCACCCTGCGCCGCTTTCGATAATTTATGCCCGATCTTGCCATAGGCGGACAAGCCGTCATCGAAGGGGTTATGATGCGATCGCGCGATTGTGTCGCGACGGCGGTCCGCACGGCCGACGGTCAGATTGCTATCAAGACCCAGCCATATACAAGCCTGACCCTCCGCCATAAGATACTTGGCCTGCCAATCATTCGCGGAGCGGTTTCGTTTGTGGAAATGCTTATCATCGGCGTCTCCACCCTGAATTATTCCGCCGACGTCTTCGCCCAGGCGACCGAGACTGATCCTTCAAAAAAGAAATCAAATACATTCTGGCTGGCAGTCAGCACCGTGCTGGCCTTTGGCCTTGGTATCCTCATTTTCTTTTTCGTCCCTCTCGCTATCTCGCAGTTGTTGAATATCGATAAGGATGCGGTCGCGTTCAATCTGATTGCCGGAGGAGTGCGGCTCACGATGTTCGTTCTCTATATTTGGGGGATATCATTTGTGAAAGACCTCCGCCGCGTATTCGAGTATCATGGCGCCGAACACAAAGCGATCTACGCCTACGAAAGGGGAGACAAGCTCACCCCCGAACGTGCCGCCACCTACACCCGCTTTCATCCCCGATGCGGCACTTCGTTTATTCTGATAGTTGCTCTGGTAGCCATGGTTGTCTATGCCGTTTCCGACTCGCTCTATATGGTTGTCACCGGCCATGCTCCGTCGCTGGTCACCCGATTCCTCCTTCACTTTTCACTTCTTCCGCTGGTGGCAGGAAGCTCGTACGAGCTACTGAAACTCTCCGGCAAAACCCGCGACAACGCCATCACAAAAATTCTCATCCAACCCGGGCTGTGGTTGCAACGCATTACGACCAAAGAGCCATCCCCCGACCAGCTTGAAGTCGCCATTGCCGCTCTTGAGACGGCTCTCGGCATTCGGACACAAAATCAGACGACATCTGCTTTATAGTAGCAAGTTTCAACCCTATCGACAGCTATAGTAGTTCTACGTACCCGAAAAGAGTGACTCTAACGTGATAGGGTCTACTGAAAATCCTTCAATTCTCGCCGCACCCTAACAGATGTCACTCCCGCGAAGGCGGGAGTACAGTCCTAACTCTTTGGAAGACAAGATGGATTCCCGCGTGCGCTGGAATGACACACACGAGCATTTACCTTCAGTACACTTTTTCAGCAAGCCCAATAGGCAGGGAACCGCAAGTCACAATTGTTGATTGACAATTCCGATATTCTTTGTTATCTTTTATTTAAGAGGACATACTTGGTGAGAATTCCCTCGCAGTATTGCGATTAGGGAAGTCCCTGACCACAAAAGCGTAAAATTCGAATAATTCCTATGAGACCGTCTAATCAACCACGGAGACTTTGTTACTCTGCCGTTGCGGGGAAAAAATCAGGTGCCGTCGCTTGGTTAATTCTCATTTTGATTGGAATCTCAATTAGTGTAATTAATTCCCCCGTCAACGCGCAGACGAGTTGCTGTACCGTACGTGGAAATGTGGATTGTGATGCTGATGGCAAGATCAACATCGTTGATGTCACGCGACTCGTCAGTTACTTGTTCAGGTCAGGAGCGCCATTGTGTTGCAGGGAAGCGGCAAATACCGATGGCGATCCGCTTGAAAAAATTAATGTCATCGATTTGACGCGACTGATAGAATATCTCTTTCGCAGTCACCGCCTGGTGGAACCTTGCGGTGTTAGCCTGACGTGGCAACAACGAGCGGTGGTATTCAATAATGTCGATAGCGTCATTACTGCCAACTCCGGGTTGGTCCCGGATTCTCTGGCAAAAGTATTATCCTCTTTTCTGTCTTCTCGGCCAGAGATTGAAGCTACCGGCATTGACGGTGGCGTTTCGGTATGGGGCCGGTTTACCGATAATCGTCTACTCATGATTCCCAACAATCGAGAGCCCACTGGCTCCGGAACTTCCTCCAGTTCTGGGGTGCAACAGGTTATTGATTCGACCCCACCTGAAGGTTTTGTTTTGCCGAAACGCCGCTTTTCGCAATGGGATTTTGCATCGCCTCAAATAGTCAATTCCCGAAGCTCGGCCGGTACTGCCTATGAACTTCCAAAGACCATTCAGGCGCGGGTAATAAACACGCTCAGCCCTTTCTGCCACTCGATCGGCACTGCCAAGGCAAAAACCCTCCTGGAAAATGGCGGGTATGTAGTGACGTCGACGGATGGCACAGTGCCCGGCCTCTTGACTGCCGACGGTGATGGCGTCTTTTATATTGATGCTCATTGCGGTGGTGGAGAATCCCAGGAAGGTCTGATCATTAAAGCCATCTGGACGAGTACCCTTGTTACACAAGGAGGCGATTCCGCATATGCCAGCATGCTTTCGGCGCACGAACTGGTGTATATGCTACAGAAAGATATGGACCCGATAGATGGCATTTGTAGTAGTCACTTGAGGTATGCGTTCACTGGCGCATTCGTTGCCCAGTACATGACATTTGCCGACCATTCTCTCATACTTATCAATGCGTGTGAGAGTGATCACGCCTCACTTCGGTCGGGCTTTTTGGCCGCTGGCGCCTCGGTTTACGCCGGGTGGAATCTACCAGTGACTGACGGCGCCGCAAACCGCGCCAGCGAATTTCTTCTCGACAGAATGCTTGGCGCCAATGTTTCAACCCTGACACCTGTGGAGGCGCCAAAACAGCGGCCATTTGACATTGACCGCCTCTGGCTGGATATGACTACCCGCAACTTTGACTTTGATATGATTACTGGATCACAACTGGCCACGACACCATTACAAGATGACTTCGAGTTACTCTCACCGAGCATTAAATTCCTTTCTGTCGTTGAGGAGGGCGATTCGTTACTGGTAAGTGGAATGTTTGGCACTGACCCGGGCGCCTATGGACGAGTCATCGTCGGTGGCTCCGAAATCCCCATCATTCGCTGGACTGATACTCTTATTACCGCCAACATCCCAAACACCGGAGCCGGTTCAGTTGGACCCGTTCGCGTGGAAGTTGATGGAGTTACCGGGCCAACCTCTACAACCAAACGAAGGAGCAACGAAGTGAACCTCACCGAATGGAGAGGTGACCTCACACACACGTTGATTCCGGCGGGAACAATGACTGGCACAATAACGATTCACACCCATATTCGAGCTGATTTGCATCCGTTTCGCGAGGAGCCCCATGCGGCGCCATATAACCCTGTTGTTCTATTCGATGCCGCACAAGACTCGTATGGCTCTGCGACTGCAACAGGAACCTATACTTTAAATTATAGCCCTGAGATATACTCAACGTATACGTGGTCCGGCACGGCTTACATGCCCGGCATGTGGGAAGTGTCGGAAGATTCCAGACTTTGGATGTACGGTTCGATTGACCCCGTCACAAAGCAGATGATGCTAAGTCTGACGGGATCAACGCTATGGACTATGGTTGAGAACCACACCTCGAATGCATTTCCAGCCTATACCGAAGATTTCAATTTGGACATTATTTCTTTAATGATGGATGATCCATACCAATCGAAAATATATTTGACTCTCACAAGCGCTTTCGATATCCCTGCGGGCCAGCGGAATGATGCGACCCTTCTCACCCGATACAATCCATTTAGTCCCGCATCGCTGGAGTTGAAGTGGAACCTTATCCAATCTTCATTTCCTCCGGACACGTCCGCCGCACAGTGACCGATTTTCGCAATGCACAATCGATCAATTCAATCGCATCCTCTCGATAATCTTTCACGCTGATTTTTCCGCTTCGACAAACAGGACAGACTGAGGATGCTTTTTATTGCCACAATTTGCTTTTTTATCCGAATCCACTAACTTAGTTACGGGAGTCACAAACCGATAACCGTTTGCAGGCATTGACGCTGAGCTTATGGAAACGCTGAATCTACACGCCGGATGGATTGCCATTCTTCTTGGATTTGTTTCGGGGATGCTGATTGGACTATTTTTTCACAATGACGAATGGATGGGCGGATATGGCTCCTTCAGACGGAGAATGATTCGTCTTGGGCATATCGCCTTTTTCGGTCTCGGTTTTATAAATCTTCTTTACGCTCTGACTGTGCGCACCTTTGGTCTGCCAGCCGACAAATCGACCTCCCTCCTGCTTGTCATCGGACTGATCTTCATGTCGACGGTCTGCTTTGCCAGCGCCTGGCGCAAACCGTTTCGACACCTCTTCGCAATCCCCGTCGTCTCTCTGCTGATTGCAGTAGTTCTTTTTCTGAGGGCTCTTCCATGGGAATGACAATTGGACTTCTGGCGATGAGCGGCGTTCGTGTCTGCGATCCTGAGCTTTTGAAGATAGGTCTGACTCTTCCGGGATTCGTTGAGCGAAGCAAAGTTATTGCTTCTTTGCCAAGTTTAGGACTGCTCACTCTTGCGGCCCTCACTCCGAAGGCTCATCGCGTACGCTATTTCGAGGCAAAAGACGTGGCTGAAGCTGATGAATGCTTTGCATCCCTTTGCGAATGCGACCTCGTGGCAATATCGAGCATGACGGCACAGATAGATGAAGCCTATGCCATAGCTGATCGACTCCGGAATAATGGCACCCGTGTGGTGTTGGGCGGTCTTCACGCCACCGCCCTGCCGAAAGAAGGCGCCCAGCATGCCGACTCAGTCGTATCGGGTGAGGGGGAGCCAGTCTGGCCGACCGTTGTCGCCGATTACGAGAAGAAATCCCCTAAGCCGATAT
>JBBTMW010000030.1:0-6911 GCA_038067995.1 Candidatus Zixiibacteriota bacterium | reverse complement strand
CGTGAGACAGACGACAGCCATCTACTATACAGGCATGCACCTGACGGTCGATGACGACGTTATCGATTTTGTTAAACATCATGCCCGTTCTCTCATATTTTCAGCCTCGATCCCACCTGCCAACGCCGCCTCGGTGCTGGCGGTTCTTGATATCATAGAGGCAGAGCCGGAGCGTCGGGAACGCCTCTGGAAAAATGCACGACGGATTCAAAAAGAGTTTACTGCGCTTGGTTATAATATCTGTGGTTCCGAAACTCCTATCGTGCCGATTGTCATTGGCGAGGACATCGAAGCTTTTTCGTTTTGGAAAGACCTTCTTGACGCCGGTCTCTTTACCAATCCGGTCATTTCACCGGCGGTTCCACCCGGACAGGCGCTCATCCGTACCTCCTATACGGCTACACACACTGACGAACAACTTGATCGCGTCGTGGAAATCATGGCGGCGGTCGGTCGCAAACGAGGGCTTATATCATAGCCTATGTCTAAAGTTGAGGTTGTTGAGGTCAGCTCCCCCTCGCAGTTTACGCAGTTTCTTGAGTTTCCATATCATCTGTATAAGGGGGATCCGAGCTTCGTGCCGCCGCTCCGAGTCGAGCGTCGCGATTTTTTCAACCCCGCCAAGAACCCCTTCTTTCGCGCCGCCCGTGTATCCTATTTTCTGGCGCTACAACATGGGGAAGTGGTGGGGAGAATCGCCACCTGCATTAACTATACTCACAATGAATTTCACGGCGAGAAGACCGGATTCTTCGGATTTTACGACACCATCGACGATTACGCCGTCGGGTCGGTGCTTCTCAAAGTCGCCATGATTTGGATTAAGAAAGAAGGGATGGACCGCATGCGCGGCCCCATGAACTTCTCAACCAATCACGAAATTGGATTTCTCATCGAAGGTTTTGATACCCCGCCGACTCTCATGATGACCTACAACAAGCCGTATCAGGGGCAATTCGCCGAGCGATTTGGCATGAAGAAATCGATGGACCTTCTGGCGCTCAAACTTCCCTGCAACGACCCGATTCCGGAGCGGATCGACAATGTGGTGACACGTCTGCAGGAAAGGTCGCGCATCACGATTCGAACGATTAATATGCGAAACTTCAAAAAGGAGATTCGCAATATCCGGAAAGTCTACAACGCCGCCTGGGAAAAAAACTGGGGATTCGTGCCGATGGACGAGGCTGAGTTTGATCACACCGCCGCCAACATGAAGCAGATTATCGATCCTGACATGGTTTTCATAGCCGAACATGCCGGTGAGCCGGTAGGATTTCTCATTGCTCTGCCGAATATCAATCAGGTATTGCAGAGACTGGATGGCAATCTCCTCCCGTTTGGACTGATAAAGCTGTTGTGGCACACTAAAGTAAAAAACAAAGTCGACCAGCTTCGCGTTCTCACTCTTGGGGTTGTCCCCGAATACCGCAAACGAGCCATCGATCTGATGCTTTACCGGGCTTCGGTTATCAAATCCCGGGAGAAGGGCTATATCTGGGGGGAGTTGTCATGGGTGCTTGAGACCAACACCCTCATGGTCAAGGGAGCCCTGGACATGGGCGCAAAGATATACAAGCGCTATCGGGTCGTGGAATTACCCCTCTTTACGGAATTGCCCGAACGTACCAAAATAGATATGTTTTCCACAGGTGACGAATGAATTTGCGTGATGCCAAAGCGATTCTTGTAATTCCAGCCGTGCTGTTTCTTTCAGCCTGCGCCAGTCGCTATCGCCTTGATCTTAACATGACCCTTGATGGCCTGCAATCGCGCGTTAAAGTAGAGTCGAGCGAGTTTGCCTCCCGTTGTGGATTGGGTGATCCCTATTCGGACACGAAAACTATCGCGGGGACAACCTCCTGCCTCGTAGTCACTCTCAAAGGGCGCGGCAAAGAGGTGGTGCAGTCAAAAGACAACATCGTGCGCTTCGATGAAACTATGACCTGCCGCCTCTTCATTGAATTACCTGCTGTGGAGAAGGGATTCACGGTCAATCTCGTCGACAATTCCTTCGTGCATCGCCTTGGGCGTTACGATATTCCGGCGGAAGAAAAAATCTATCTGCCATCCCTGGGGACATTGACCATGGATTCTCTCCGGGGCGAATTCCTCTATGCCACGGTGCATGGCGGATTTTCCACCCGTGGCGGCAAAACGCTCGGCGTCGACGGCGAGTTTCGCGTTCGGGTCGACCGCTAACCTTTTTTCGTTTCCAGATAATCCCTGAAAATTGCATAGGTCGTGTCGTCGTAGAGGCACAGCACCACCCGTTCCAGTGACGTTGAATGAGACTCCCACGACCGGATGGCGGTGATCATGACATGAGCACAGGCCCGCACCGGAAATCCACCGACGCCAGTGCCGAAGGCGGGAAACGCTATAGATTTGAGGGAAAGAGAATCCGCCAGTCGAAGGGATGCGATGGTCGACTGCCGGATATATTTGTCGGAGGTGTGCAGATCCTGACCCATGACAGCGGCGTGAATGATACATCGATACGGTAATCTTCCGGCGCCGGTGAAGACCGCCTCGCCGGGCATGACCGGCCCCTTTTTCATCGCCTCCTGCTCGATTACTTCCCCGCCTTTGCTTTTTATCGCGCCGGCGACCCCCGCACCCATCCAAAACTGATTGTTGGCGGCATTGACTATGGAGTCGACCGCCATGGTAGTAATATCCCCTTTGACTATGTCAATCCGGTAGGCCATTGATGCTATTCCCTTTCGAGCGGCGTAGCGCACTATTCAACCAGGCAATGGCGACACCAACCATAGACCCCAGCAGGGCGCCCACCAATATGTCAGCGGGGTAGTGCACTCCAACAAAGACACGACTGATCGCCACCAAAGCGGCGAAAAGAAAAAGCCACCAGCCATGCTTACGGAAGCTGACACAGAAAAAGGCCGCCTGCGCGAAGGCATTGGTAGCGTGGCTTGAGGGCATGGATTTGCCGGAACCGCAGTTGACGAGAAGATGGACGGCATCCAGCGTCTGACAGGGACGTTCGCGTTTTATCAGCTCTTTCAGAAATCCACTCGCCAATTGGTCGGCAATGAGCATCGCCACGATTGAGAAACCTACTATCCAGCGGGTTTCTTTGGAGCCGCGCCACAAAAGGAGAATCATGGCGACGGCGTAAATAATTCGAAGATTCCAATCTGACGTTATGATAGGCATGATGAAATCAGTCACCGGATTCGCCAATGTGTCATTGATAAACCGGAATAGGGTGAGGTCAATCGCCTGAAGGGATTCAAGCATCCGGTATTCCTTCCTGCAATTCGGTCGCTATCGCTCGTCCTGAGGTTGTGTCGGTTATAGCGGCAATGAACGACTGCGCCAGCGACTGACGGAGTTCATAAACAATCGCCACTGTCTCACTAAAATCAGCGGAAATCTGTTTTGCGCCAATTTTTCCGGCAAGGCGGGAGATGGGGTCGTAAAAAGAGACATCGACAGTCACGGCCACGCGCGACAGTACAAATCGCTCAATCTTACCCGATTGGATCAAGACATCGCGGGCGCATTCGGCATAGGCACGAGCCAATCCGCCTGTACCCAGTTGTGTTCCGCCAAAATATCGCGTGACCACGACCAAACAGTTGGTCACACCATGGCCGCTGATTGCATCCGCAATCGGTTTGCCCGCCGTTCCGGAAGGCTCGCCGTCATCGCTGTAGCGTGATTCTTCACTCTTGTCGAGTCCATACCGATAGGCCCAGCAGTGATGGGTGGCTGAATGTTCACGTTTTCTGATTTGGCCGAGCCGAGACAAGGCGCTTTCAGCATCGGAGACGAGGATAGTCTCGCCGATAAATCGCGAACCCTTCACTTTGATTTCCGTCTTCTTTTCAGCTTGAATGACCCAGTAGTGATCGGACATGGGAATCGATTACACCAGAGCCAGTGAAATGTCGTCTATCTTATCCATCCCTACCATGACGATAGCGCCGTTGGTTTGCGCTTTCTGGAGACTGAACTCGTCGGCCAATGCGCCGAGACGGGGATCAATGATCACGAATACAAGCTTACCTAACTCGCCGCACGCTACGAGGAGATCAACGGTTTCATACGACTTTTCATAACACTCCGTGACTATCACGGCGTTAGGTAGTCCTGCAAGAAGGCGGTTGGTGGTGCGGTAGTGGTCGGCACGCCAGCGGGTGTCCGGTTCATATTCGGTTACCAATCCCCCGGTTTGAACTATATCGACAGCCAGTGCGCCATGATCGGCCGGGTAAAGAAAATCAAATCCCGACTCAAGTATAGCGAAACTCGAGGCGCCAGCGGCTTTGGCCGCCAGATGCACCGCCGCGTCACAGCCGCTTCGCAGAGATGAAACTATCTGTACGCCGCGTTCTGCAAACTCTTTGGTAACATTCGACGAAAGCTCCATTCCGGCTATCGTTGATTCACTGGCGCCGCAAATTGTCACCGTCTTGACGTCATTGGGAAGTATCCTCCCCCGCCAGAACAGAATCGGCGGCGGGTCGTTGGTTTCTTCAAGACGCCGGGGATAGACGCCATCACAATGCGTAACTGCCTCTATCTCTCTGTCGCGCAGAGACTGATAAAATTTTGCGGCTTTGTCGAGCGACTCCGAGGCCTTTGAGATGCGATTGGCGCGGTCGACATCCATGCCCGGAATAGCCATAAGCGTACCGGAATCGGAATGAAGAATTCTCTCCAGACTTCCAAAATGCCGCATGAGGGCTTCAAAAGAGCGGCCATTGACCTTGCCATAGCGGCACAGGGCCAGCATTTGCACGGTCGTACTGTAGGTTTTGAGGTCTAACATCGGCTCAATTTAACAGTCCTGCAAAAAGAGTCAATGAATGGTTAATGGGGGGGGCGAGTGGTTGTGAATTGATCCGTCGCAAGCGAAGGGTAGAGTCCCAGCTCAATGGAACGTGTCATCGCATTAACCGAATCGGCGCCGCTCGATGACAGAGCCAGATAATATAGGAGAACCGGCTGATCCGGCTCAAGCTCAAGCGCCCGTTTCCATCGGCGCACTGCTCCGGCCCGATCACCTGTTTGAAGCAGATTCATTGCATCGGCCGAAATGACATATGGCTCACAGTCAATCGCTTTTGCAAGCGAATCAAGTTCTACCGAAGTCCTGGCTCCGGCAAGATACCGCCAGAAAAAATCAGGAAAATCGGCATAGGGATAGTGGCTGTCACGCAATGCCCGTGATACCAATGCGACATACTCGACCGGCTTCAACGCGTCAACTTGCCCGAACATGACCTCACGCATGATGCTGGTATTGAGTACATCGAATGAATCAGTCCCAGTCCAGTGCAGGCGGTGACACATGATTGACCGGTGATCAAAGACGTGGATCGCACCGTAGGCGTGGCCTATCTCGTGGAGAAGCGTAAGGCCGTTCGCGAACGGAAACCAGATATCCGATTTCTGAGCCATCGGTGGAATGCAGTCGATTGCGATGCGCGACCCTCCTAAATCAGTCATGCCCAGTTCGTCGGAGACCCGTCCCGAGTAGTATTCCAAAGGAGTGCGCTGTTCCATCAGCAAGATATTGAGCGTATCCGACGGACCCGATAGCCGCTTGAGGGCATCAAAGTTTTGCCGAAGACTTCCGGGGTCGGCGTGTGACATGATGATTTGGTCCTGCTCCAGAGACCGGCCGAACTGCCTGAGCAAACTCCTTGAAACGACATCAGTCATTCGTTCAATTTCCAATAGCCAGTTACTCTGATGGTTGACCATGAACGATGCATCAACATACATGGTCGCCGCGATGGGCAATGCGACAGGTGCATGTTTGATACTCTGAGGATCGATCCCTTTGAATATTCGCTCTACAGTACGTTGAATTACAAATTCTGTCGGTTCGGTTGTGGACTCTGACGACCAGGTAGTATCACCATATTCCGTTGACTGATCCTTGCGGAAACTCTCTCCAATAATTGTACTATCTAATGTGATCCTACCACCACATGTTATTGTTTGCATGGTGAGGTTTAACTCGGCTCTTTGAAAAGACATCTTTTGCGATGTATCGGAATTTGCTCTAGTGGAATCCTCATCGAATGTAACTGTTGGAATTGCAAAAATCCTCTTTGTTGGAGCCTCAGGATCGAGGGAGATAACAAATGAATTTGTGTCGGTACTCAATAATA
This sequence comes from Candidatus Zixiibacteriota bacterium, assembly GCA_038067995.1. Taxonomy (GTDB): domain Bacteria; phylum Zixibacteria; class MSB-5A5; order GN15; family FEB-12; genus JBBTMW01. The sequence continues at coordinate 759 of JBBTMW010000030.1, read as the reverse complement.
ACGTGGCGGAATGTGGAATCCCTATGTGGTTCAGGTAGAAGTCGGCGTAGTTTCTGATTGCATGCGCCACATCCGACTGAATGCCACCGCCGCTGCTATCCTCAACGACCAGCGTAATAAACAAATTATTAGATTTGTCCGATGGAGCCGACTGAACCTGAACGGCTATGAGGGTCATCAAGGCCACGACAAAAGGAATTGCTTTCACTGCCCCTAAACTACTTCGTCAAGGCTTGTCTCACAAGGGGGCTTCTGCTATCTTGTTTTCTACAATGAGTAAACTGAGAGCATTCCGTACGCCGACGCCGGCCTATATCTTCTTAGCATTTTCGGTATTGCTACTACTCGCTTCCTGCACAAAGGAGCCGGAAACATTCGAAGAACTCAAGGCCGCCGGTATCAAGGCCTATACCTCTCAACGCTATGATGAAGCACGCACATTTCTGACAAAGGCCGCTCAAAAGAAAAGTTCCGACCGCGAGCTTCTCTATTTTCTTGCGGTCTGTTATCAGCGCGACCTGATTCTGGATTCGGCCTTTTTCTATATACGCCGCGCTGATTTGCTTTTCCCCAACGACAGGGAGATTGCTTCTACTCTCTACTCCATCGCTCCCCAGGTGCAGGAGTGGCAAGCGGCAATTGATGCGATTGAGACCTTGATTTACACCGGCGATCCCGCTCCTCAGTACTTCCGGGAACGGGCGCTCTATAACAAAAATCTTGGCTACATGTACCTTGCATTTGTGGATTATGAAAAAG
>JBBTMW010000029.1:0-19409 GCA_038067995.1 Candidatus Zixiibacteriota bacterium | reverse complement strand
GATTCAAGACTGGATTCCCGCCTTCGCGGGAATGACAGAGAGAGAAGCGGGAACGGCAGAAATTGGACTTAGGTAGTCCCTAAAACAAATCGCTCGGAAAAACTACCGACAGGTGCGCCGATTTGTTGGGATATATCGCAATCGACCAGCTCATGGTGTCGTTATCAGGGATCCAGACCACCAGCAGTTGACGGTTGCCAATCGGAAGAGTGGCGATTGTGAAATTGCCCTTTGACGATGGCACCACACTAGCAGTCGCTGTTCCACCGCTTCCATCAGGATAGGAAACTATCACTCTCAGCGAGTCCTTGTAGACCGAGCCTGGGACGTTGTTGTTGGCATCCACGATTGAGCCGGTAATCGTATTCGAAGTCAGCCAGGTCACCGCCGAGACAACTTCCTTGTCGATGTTGGCGCCTGAACCGGTCGAGCGGAGAGTCGTGCCGATGAGCGTATACGCTGTCCCCCATCCATCTTTCTTAAAATCGTCACTGGCGGAACCCAATTCTATATACGGCCCCGCCCATGTTGCCATGCCGGGATTGGTAACGAGAGCGTCGAGATTGGACGGAAATGCTCCTACATTGCCAACATAGCCAAAGTCGGCGCGCGCCCCTTCAGCCCATGTCTCGGGATTCCCGCGGATTGCCCGCGCCAACTGCTCCATCTCACGAAGAGTGGCGTCGTAGCGGCTTGATTCAATTGTGCTTGTCATCTTACGGGTGGCGACAGTCGCGATGATGCCAAGTATGACAATGACAATGACCAACTCCACGAGAGTGAAGCCGGTGCAATGTGTGAATCGGGGCAGACGGGATCCCGCTTCAAGGCGGGACCACCCACTCAAATGATGGGTTGGGTGGCCCACCCTTTGGGTGGGTTCCCGTGAAATGGTCACATCGGTACCCCACCGCTGTGCGGTGGGACAAACAAGCCGAAGCAACCGCCCCACCGCCAAGCGGTGGGATACTGAGGTAATGAACCTACTTCGCATATGACTCATCCCAATCATCACATCGCCATCGCCGAAATCTCAGATGCATTCAGCCCTTTGCTATAGATGCGGATGTCATCGAGTCGTCCCTTGAAACAATTCGCTCCATTTTCACTTCCGATAATGACCGGTTGCGCCTGTGTGTCGGCGTTCGGGGCTCCCACCGCCGAACCAATCAGGTTGCCATCGGCGTAGAGCTTCATTGATGAACCCTGCTTCACCGCCGCAAAGGAATGCCAGGCATTGTCGGCATAGTCTCCGACTGATGTCACGGTATAGGAAATTCCCCCTGAACTGAGCCGCCAATAGAGGGAGCCATCGGCTCGAAGACAAAGCCACCAGTTTCTGCTGGTGCTGTTGGTCTGCTTACAGAGAATAGTGCGATAGTCAGCCTTGTCAGCAGAGGCCATACGGAACCAGCCGGTAAGGGTGTATGCCGTTGAAAGATCGAATGCCGATTCATATGCCACCTGCACATAGTCGTTGGATCCATCGAACAGGAGGGCGCTGTCTGCGTGACCGGTCACCCAGCATGAAGGGGCGCTCATGTTGGTGAGGGTTCCATTGCGGCCGTTGTCGCTTGCATCGGATGCAGTAGTGCCGGAAGTTTCATCGAATGGCCACCAACCAATGACACCGGAGAATGAACCGTACCAGTAATTCTTCTGCAGATTGAACTCCGTATATGCCGACGACCCCGATTCCACCGCCAGCTCACGAGTCAGGCTGTCCGACTCCGGAAGGTAGATAACAGTTATCTGATGCACCCCTATCGGAATCGAGTCGATACTGAAGTATCCTCCGGCAGTGGGAGTTGTTGTCTTTATCACAGTGCCGCCGAGTCCATCAGGCATGGTCAGCGCTACGACGATTGAATCTTTGTATGTCGTCCCGGGCGGAGTGCCATCCATATCGAAGATATTCCCGGTGAGCCGGTTTCGAAGTAAGGCGTCGGTGGATTCACCAAGACGCCGAAATATCGCCTCCCCTGAACCGCTTGATAGTATGTATAGCGAATCCGTGCTGTAACCGTATGCCACTCCCCAGGCATCGCGTGAGAAGTCATCAGCGATCTGAAGTACCTCATTGCTGACATAGGGGCCATTCCATGTGGCGTAGCCGGGACTGGTCATGAGCGCATTGAGATTGGGCGGCAGCGCACCGATGTCGCCGACATAGCCGAAATCGGTTCTGATGCCATTATTCTGAAGTTGCTCATTGCCGGTGATTGCGCGCGCCAGCGCAGTCATCTCCTGTTTGGTCTGCTCGACTTTGGCGCTGACAGACAACTGCGACGCCGATTTCATCGCTACCGAGGCGAGGACACCGATGATAAGCACGACGAGTACGATTTCCACGAACGTGAAGCCGGTACAATTGTCGGGTTTCTCGTTCCGCCACATGCGGAACTCGGAACGCCGACCTACTGGGTACCGCACAGCTTGCTGTGCGAACTGCCGAATCGACGGCTCCCCCAGCAAGCTGGGGGCTACCGAGGTGTTTACCCGCATCATCGCTTTCATATTGCTAAAACTTCACCACCACCCACACCTGCGTGCAGTGGGCTTTGAATGTAGAGGACTGTCCCCGAATCCGCACTCCCGCCTGCAGATTGTCGATTTCGCCCCAGGTCCAGGCCGCGCCGGTGGCAGGGTTGGTTGTCCATGAATGCGAGTAGTCAGCCCATGAGGTTGTCAATGCCTGTTGCGTGCCGTTGTACTCGTTGCCACTCACATAGACTGTCGGGCGTACATCCCCCTGGGCGTTATCCATTTTGGCACGGCAATAGACGGTGACCGTCGCGACCGCACAGCTGTCATGGGCCGGATTTTCAAGGGTGTATACATCGGTTGACCAGCTATTGCTGTTACGCGAGACATACGACCCGTTATCATCGGCCGTGACCTCGTCCACACATTGCCAGTGGCTTCCGCATCCGGTGCTTTGTGGAACATTGGTGATAGAACCATTGCCATTCGGACGAATGATGGCCGAATCGGCCCCACTGCATCCACCGGCAATCCCAAAATAACTGCCACCAAAGGCGACATCAAGGGAAGGATCATTCTTGTGTCTCGGAAGCACCGTGTATATCCGCTTGACGGTGTCATTGGTCGGAATGTAGATGAACCTGATACTGCGCTGTCCTGCGGGAACCGAGTCAATAGTGAATGAACCATCCGCGGCCGGATACAACGTCTTCGTGATCATACCGGATGCTCCTCGCGGCATATCGGCAAGAATCTTTACCGAGTCTTTTTTCACTGCTCCGGGCGGATAGCTCTCGAAATCGCGGACATTTCCTCTCACCGTGTTGAGGAGGTAATCGTCGGCGGCCTTTGCAATCTTTTTTGAGATCGCCGAACCGCCGCCGCTTGACGAGATGATAACGCCTCCGGTGTATGAATATGCTTTTCCCCATTCATCGTATTGATAGCCAGTCGAATCCTGAGTATGGTCGAGGGTAAGATATGGCCCGCTCCAGGTCGGCAATCCTCCGGGATCGGTGTAAAGCGCAGACAGATCGGCTGGAAACTCTCCCACATCGCCGACATAGCCATAGTCCGATCGCCGTCCATCCTGCATAATGGCAGGGTCGCCGACTATTGCCTTCGCGATTGCTTCCATCTCTCTCTCGGTGTTGACCCGACGCGAATCGGCCATACTGCTGGTCATCGACTGCATCGCTATTCCCAAAAGCACTCCCACCACGACCAGCACGATGGTGAGTTCGATAAGGCTGAAGCCGCACTGCGAATGAATTGGTGCACGCATATAGCTTAATAGCAGGTGTTGTCGGTTGTGAAGGTGAATGTGGAGCCATCGGACAATAAGACGGTGAAGGTAGTGTTGCGCATATCGGCATTGGGGCCGCCGGTCGGCTGGGTTTTGAAGTTCTGGAAAACGATGCGAATCGTTTGCCCCGCCGAGATTGAGCCCGCCGGTGAAAAGGTCGATGTCTGTCCGGTGCCATTCCCCGGATTTGAGCTTTGCCATACGTCAACTGCGTTAAACTTGATATTGGTATAATACGCAGTAGGTGAAGCCCAAGTGAGCATCACGGAATTGACCGCTATTGCCGATGTGCCAGTGTTTGTTACCCATAGCGAAATTTCTTTGCAACTCTGCCAGAGGGAATCGGAGTTACTCACATACGCAATGCCGCCTCCGCCTCCAACGCTTCCCGGAAAATCCCTGAAGAGCTGGACGTTGCTTGAATACGCCTTCCCCGGATCGACATGCACCTCACGCTTGAGAGTGTCGCTGTACGGCAGGTAGACCACGGTGAGTGGGTGTGTCCCTATCGGAATTGAATCGAACTGCGCCCAGCCGCCGCTTGAAGGCGTCAATTGTCTCGTGGTTGTCCCGCCGATGCCATTGGGGATTGTCAGGATGACGCGAATAGAATCGTCGTAGGTCGTCCCGGGAGATTTGCCTGAAAGGTCGGTGATTGACACCGACACCTGATTGACGAGCAAATCGGTGGCGCTATTTGCGATCGGACGGGTCATCGCCGAGCCGCCTCCGGTCGACGTGATAGTCCCACCGGCCGGAGAATAGGCGTAGGTTGTACCCCATGCATCCATCGTGATATCGGTGCTTGAGGCTCCGACACTGACGACAAGGTTGTCCTGCAGATACGGTCCTCGCCAAGTGGCATACGAGCCGGGGTTGGCGCTGAGAGCGGTGAGGGTTGGTGGAAGCGCCCCCACATCGCCGACATAGCCGTAATCGGTGCGCACTCCATTGGACACAAGGGACGGGTTGCCGGCGATAGCATGCGCCAGCGATTCCATCTCGGCCTTGGTTTCTTCGGTGCGCGAAACGACGACGGTCTTTTGGAGCGATCTCACCGCGACGGCCGAGATAATTGCGAGAATTATCAACGCCACCAACAGTTCAACCAGCGTATATCCGGCCTGTCTAAATTGATTCGGCATGCTCTGTTTACCTAACGTGCGGTTCTCTAAGGAATTATCGGCAATCGGGGGGCAAAGGCTGAGGGGGGAAGAAACTCGTCGTATGCTCTACTAACACTAGTTACAGGACAAGAAGTTATGGAGCGAAAATTACGCTCAATATCTTGACGTCGACTGCCGATACAATAAGCATATGGAACAGGTATATTCAATATTCGGCAAGCGCGGACAAAAGGGGTTAACCCTTCTTGAAGTCCTTATCAGCATGGTTGTGCTTTCAATAGGTCTCCTTGGCCTTGCCCCCATGATGAAGATTTCTATCGACTCCAACTCCGTGGGCAATGAGTTCTCGCAGGCGTCACGGCTTGCTATGGACAAAATCCACGGCTATGAAGCCGACACTATTGCGATTGTTATCCCCGTTTCGGCCACCGAAAGCAATATTCTCGGCAAGTTTTCACGGTCGACGAGTATTATCGACAGCACCGTTGATGCCACCGTCCCGGCCGGCCTCAATCTCATTGAGGTAAGCATCGCCTGGACCGACCAAACAGGTCAGTCGCAGACGGTAACCCAGTCAACCTACCTGCAGAAATAAAGCGGAATGGCAGTATGAAATCTATAATGAAAGCTGAATCTGGATTTACTCTCGTTGAGCTTCTTGTCGCAGGACTCATGGCCTCGATAATTTCATTCGCGTCATTCGAGTTTTATGGAAAGATGCACAATTCGACGCTTTCTCAGGAAGACGTGTCTGACATGCAGATGACCTGTCGCAACACTCTCGATGAAATGAGCAAGACCATCGGCAACGCGGGATTTAAGATTTACAGCGGCGCTGGATACAGTGTTGTGGGTGATTCGATCAAGGTATTTTATCAGGGGACCAACCCGGTCGACTCGGTTGTCTATTTTCTTCAGGAATTTACCAGCACAGATTATGACAAAGTCGCCGGACGAACCGCCGATATGCACTATTATAAACTCATGAAAAAAGAGAACGGCGCCGCGGCCGTTGAGTTTGCCACTAATATCAAAACTCTTACGTACAATGTTATCAGCGCGAATACGATTGATCTTGTACTGACGTTGTGGACCGGACGAATCGACGACGACTATTCATTCGACAACGGCTTCCGCACCCTTTCGGCAACCCAGCGGGTCTATTTGAGAAATCTCTCATAGTTGCATTTGATAACCAATACAGGTGATGTATGAAACACATGATGATGAAGAAGAAGAATAATAATAGAGGCTCTGCCCTCCTTGTTACCATGGCGATTATGCTCATGCTTGGCATCATTGGCACCATGGCCTTCCAGACCGCCGATACCGAGAAAAAGATGAGCTTCAACCAGGCCGATCTTGATCAGGCTCGCCTAGTCGCAGAGGCCGGCCTGCAATTGTCTCTCGAGCAGATTCAAACAGATTTTTTCTGGCGAACCGGCTATGCCGACCAATCATTCGGGTCAGGAACTTTCACGGTAACTCTGGAAGATGAGACAGTGACTCCTGCTCTTGATGACTCCATTATCGTGCGCGCCACTGGCTCTGTCGACGAAGCCGACGCAACCATCGAAGCGTGGGTCAAACGAGGCTATCCGCCGGCATGGAAGTACGCCGTCTACGCTAAAGATGGCATCGGCATGGAGAATTTCTCCTGCACCGATTCATTTAACTCCGATTCGACTCTTGCGGCATCGCAACTGCCGTCCGGCGGCAATATCGGCACCGGCGGCAATATTACGATGGCCAACAATACTTCTGTTGGCGGTGATGCCTCCACAAGCGGCGGAAGTATTACACTTGTCAACTCCGCCGACGTGCTTGGCTCTACATCGACTTCAGCGCCACCCGAGGACATGTCATTTATACCGGAATCCGAGTATACCTACGCCAGCACCCACAATAATAATGCGACCGGTTTGTCGGGCGTGTATACATACAATGCCGGAACCAAGGCCCTGTCGGTAGGCGCAAACAAGACCCTTACGTTGGCAGATGGAACCTACTATTTCTCCAGCATTAATACGGCAAATCAGGCAAAGATTGTTCTCGCCGCGGGTGCAAAAGTCACGATATATCTGACCGGCACAATGATGATGGAACAAAACACTGATTTTAATTTCCCCGGCAAGCCCTCCAATCTGATGATCTATTCCAAAGGGCCAACTCTTTTCATAAAGAACAACTCACGATTCAATGGTGGCTTTTACGGTCCTGCGACCACGTTCACGTTTGAAAATAATGCTGACATCCGCGGCGCCCTTGTTCTCAAGCAGGCGACAATAAAAAATAGTACCTGTATTCATTTCGACCGTAAGTTCCTTGAGGAACTCAATTTCGGAGAGACCAGAATCGTCGCAAGCCACGAGATTTGACGCTGGAGCTGATTCATTTCATCTACTCCATTGCCAACAAATATCCCCGATGTGTGCGACAACATCGGGAATTTTTTCTATTCCCTCATTTTGGTCAGTCATCTTTCTTAGTTCGCTGTCAAGCGATCTTACCGCTCTCTTTCCCCTTCTCTGCGAGATAGACCCCTCCCAAAACCAGAGCGCCCCCCAGAGCGGTGAAGGGGCCAAACGGCTCTCCCAGGTAAGGGACAGCAAGAGCGACCGTTGCCAGCGGCTCGAGATAGAGAAAGAAGCCTGTCTTCGAGGCTCCGAGGCGCGCCAGCCCCTCCTGCCAGACCCACATGGAAAGAGCGAGGCAGACGACCCCAAGAAAGAGCATGGCGATGATACCATCGACAGGAGCCGAAACGAGCTTGGAGACGGTGGAGTCAATCATCATGTAGGGAACGACTACGATAGCCGTTAGTGAGAGCAAAACAGTAGTGACGGCTATGGGATGATTGTGTCTTCCGGCATTACGAGTCACCACCGAATAGAGTGCCCAGGTTCCGGTCGAGACCAGAATCATCCAATCCCCTTTGCTTTCCAGCCAATCGAGCTGACCGAGATTGCCATCGGAGACAAGAAGGACAATACCGCTAGTGGCGACAACAATGCCTGCAATCTGCCATATTCCTATCCGTTCTCTTAAGAACAGAAATGAAAGCAGAGCAATTGTCAGGGGTGTGAAGGCGATAATCCATCCGGTGTTGGTAGCCGAGGTGAAGCGCATCCCGTTTATCTGGATTAGAAAGTGGGCCGTTAGAATCGCCGAGCCAGCAACCATGGATATCCAATCGGAGCGGGAAAAGTTCGGTTTGATTTTCTTGTAGAGAGCAATCGCCACAAGAACTGGAATCGCCAGCAGATAGCGCAGACCCAGTATTTCGACCGGAGTCCAGTAATTGAGGCAGACTTTTGTCGCCACAAAAGACCAACCCCAAAAAATAACAACGGCAAGAAGAAGGATGTGAATCAAACTCATGCATCGTGCTCCACCGGAATAATTTTCTTCCCAAACGATTCGGCAAGATAGACGCCGAGACTAATCAGAATCGCGCCTATTGCCAGCCACCATGTAGGCATCTCATGTAAGAGTACCCACGCCGCCACAACAGTGATAATTGGCTCGACATAGAGATACAGCCCGACTTCGGCGGCATTCATTTTGGCCAGCCCTTCAGACCAGAGCCAGAAAGAAATGGCGAGACAGCCGACCCCGAGAAAGACAAGGTGCACCACAGTTTTGTCATGCAAAGCCAAATATTTCTCCATTCCACCGGTAGCCAATGTGTATGGAACAAAAACGCCCGCCGCCAGCGCGCACGTCCAAAACGTTGCCACCAATGGATCAATTGTTTTCGTGATGTCACGGGCTGACACCGTATACAACCCCCAAGTGACGCATGACCCAAGGACGATAAAATCGCCACGCGAATTTGTCCAGCCGAGATTGGCAATATCGCCGTTATAAGAGAGCGCCACGACACCAGCACTCGCCACAATCAATCCCACCCACTGCCAGCCGCCAAATGGTTCGCGAAGATAGAGCCATGCCAGTATTGCTACGAAAATGGGAGCGGTGGTCAGTATCCATGCAGTGTTGGAGGCCGATGTCTCTTGCATCCCTGTCGCCATCACCCAGAAATGAAAGAAGACAATGATTGAGGCTACTATTAGTTTCACCCAGTTCACCGATGGAAGGATGCGAATCCCCTTCAATTTGATTATCAAAAAGAGCGTGATAGTCGCCAAAAAGAGCCGCGCCGTGATCATCTCGACCGGATCGAGTTGCGTCAGGACAACCTTGATGGAGATGTATGACACACCCCAGAAGAGGACAGGAATAAAGAGGTAGAGGAAGGCCGGGTTGAGCATGGTTACGTTGTTCTACTGACTAGTCGATGTTGGTCCAGTTCGGCGGGATTGTCTTCAATCCCGCCAATTACTTCTCCAATCAAGGGCTTTAGATGGCGGGTCTGGGGACAAACCCGCCCTACATGAAGAAAAGAATCTTTGTTTTGTAGGGCGGGTCCGTCTTCGAACCCGCCAATTACTTCTCCAATCAAGAGCATGGGGAATCTTAGCTAGTGAATTTGATTAAATCAAGACAACTCGCGTTGAGGTCGAGCCAGCTCCCAAAAACAAAACACCCCGTCCCGCTTAAGCGGGGCGGGGTGAGATTTAAGTGCACCTGCCGTCGTGCCGCCACGACCGAGCCTTCACGACAGCCAGCTCGAGACGGGCAGCCCCGCAACACACATGAGAATCCATTTACCGTTGCTACCTTCCGGTCCTGGCGGGTTTCATAGCCTTATGTTGTACAGGACCCGACTGTCAACGCCGCTTATCGTTCGGGACAGAGCCGTCGCTAAGTCCTCAGGCAGGAATTCGACCCCGGTAGAGCGGATTCCGGGCTACAGGGCACCGCTAACTCCCCGTCTAGCACAACGTTAGAGATGCTCCTCGCTCCTGCGAGGACACCCGACAATTAAAATGGAGCAGATCGGGCTCGAACCGACGACCTCCACGTTGCGAACGTGGCGCTCTCCCAGTTGAGCTACTGCCCCATATATTTCCGAAGCTCGCTATGTCTAACCAGTGCTGTTCTGGCGCCGTTACCATAGGTACCGACACTGAAAGATAACATAACATGAGACGATGTCTCTCTCAAGCGGATTTTTTGCAGAGGGAGTAGCCGTCGCCGATTTCACCCATAATCACTTGTACCGCACCATCTAAGGAAGCAAGCCATGTGGTTCAGGGAACTGGAAAACTGGTTTCACGAAACATTATTAAGAAAAACAGCATAATTCCTGAAACCTTCTTGATAACTACTCCGTATATTACTATAAAGTATAGCAATACACTGACTCGCATGAGAAAAGTAAGGAATTGATCAATGTCATCCGTAGAATTAATCATCCTGGGCCTCCTGATGGAAAGGCCCCGCAATGCTTACGAATTGGCCCGACTAATTGATGAGCGACAGCTGGGGCGTATTCTCAAGATTAGCAAACCGGCTGTTTATAAATGTTGCAAACGGTTGAGCCGCGACGGTTATCTCAAAGGAAAGACAACGCGCGATGGCGAGATGCCGGAGAAAGTGACCTATACGGTCACGGACAAAGGTAAGGGACACTTTCATAGGCTGATGGAGCACTTTTCGGGTTCAATTATTCCGTTCTATATGGAGTTTAATACTTTTCTCTGGAACATCGACAAACTCGACAGAAAGAAAGCATTGGAGCTCATGCGAAATTTACAGAAAGAGTTGGTTGCTCTGAAGACCTGGGTAATTGCACATGAACGGCAAGAAAAACCTAACTTACCCTTTGCGTCAGCGGCCATCGTGAAACAGTACCGAATGGTTATCACGACGCTTGTGACCTGGATAGAGGAAACCGTGAAAGAGTTTGAAGCCAAGTAGTGTTTAAACTTTTTTTTGACTAAGAACTATATTGTATAACACTATACACAATATCAGGAAGAAAAACGACATGAAATCACTCGAACCAAATAGCAGGCATGGGGCCGGAGCGACGGTCCACAACTCGGGCGCACCTTTGATTCAACTGCGCAACGTGACCAAAATCTTTAAAACCGGCGGCCGCGAGACATCAGTGCTGAAGGGCATCGACCTGCTCATCAAGTCGGGCGAGTTTGTCGCCATCAAAGGGAAATCCGGAAGCGGGAAATCTACTCTGCTAAATATGCTGACCGGTATCGACCATCCCACTGAAGGAAACGTTGTCATTAATTCGACCAGCGTTCACATCTTGAACGAAAGTCGGCTGGCCAGATGGCGGGGCCAGAATATTGGAATTGTCTTTCAGTTTTTCCAACTGATTCCCACGCTGTCGATTCTTGAGAACATGATACTGGCGATGGATTTCGTCAACGTGATTCCCAGAGAGGATCGGGAGAAGCGAGCCCGCGAACTGTTGACGGAAGTGGACATTCTCGATCATGCTGACAAGCTACCCGCGTCGCTCTCAGGCGGTGAACAACAGCGCGCCGCCATCGCGCGGGCTCTTGCCAACGATCCACCTATTCTGGTCGCCGACGAACCGACCGGCAACCTGGACAGCCTGACTGCCAAAGCGATTCAGGAAGTATTTGTCCGACTTGCAGCAAAAGGCAAAACAGTGATTGTGGTAACTCACGATGACCTGGCCAATTTTCAGTGCCAACGCGCCATAACGATTAATGACGGACGTATTGTCCGCGACGAAACTATTCCGTCAAGGAAGTAGGAGAAAGATCATGCATGCACTCTTTGCACTTATTGCAGCGGGATTCCTGTGGGTGTCCAGAAAATACTTGATAACCGGAACTCAGTTCAAGAAAGCCTGGAACGATCTTCTGGTGAGACCGGGCCGTGCGGTGTTGGTCGTTGTCGCGCTGATTATCGGGCTTTGGGGTGTCGGCACGATAATCGTATCGACTGTCATTTTGAGAAACGATCTAAGCGAGAACTTTTTGCAGACGCGTCCGCCGCACGCCATTCTGACTTCAAAGAACTTCGATCGCCTGGACTTGACGAAGTTTCGGGCGTTACCGGAGGTCGAAAGCGCCGAATTCCGCGATCTCGCCTTGCAGAGAGTTGAGGCTTATCCGAACCAGTGGATTTCACTCTGGCTGTTTGGCATCGAGGATTTCAAAAACTTCAACCTGGCTCAATTTCATTATCAAAGCGGCGATTCCATCCCTCACCGCGGCTCCATGTTGATAGAACGAGACTGCCTAAGCATCTCCGACCTGAAAACTGGCAAGGTAGCCAATGTCCGAGTGGGACGTCGAAAACTACAAGTACCGATATCGGGAGTAAGCTTTGATCCGGCGCAAGCCCCCGCCACACAGGATCACATGGTGTACGCTTACGTAGACAAAGGGACCTGGGAGGACATTACCGGGGAATCGGCCAATCAGCGGCTGATTGTGCGGGTAAAAGACCCCCGGACAACCGGGGACGTTCAAGCAGGTGTCGACGAAATCGTTGCGTACCTCAAGTCGGCCGACATCACTCTGACGACGTTGAATATCCCGAAACTGAACGAGCATCCGCACCAATGGCAGTTGAATACGATTCTGTTTTTGATAGGAACGCTCGGTTTTCTGGCATTTCTTATGGGCGCGGTGCTGGTCTCCCAACTCATGGCGGCGATCATGTCCCAGCATATCCGGCAAATCGGGGTGCTCAAGGCAATCGGGGCGTCGCGGTGGCAGGTTCTGCGCATCTACAACATCATGGTTGTAATTTTGGGCGTGATAGCAGGCGCTATCGCTATACCGTTGGCGGTGTCATCGGGGTTCGCATTCGCCCGATTTGTGGGCACAAAGATTAACTTCGACATTCTTACGTCCCAGCTGCCAACACACGTGTATCTCGCCCTTGTCGTAGCAAGCATTCTGCTACCGATAGCGTTTTCTTCCCCCTCGCTGTTGAGAGGTGTCAGAATACCGGTGCGTGATGCGCTCGGGGACTACGGCATCAAGCAGAATGGCAGTGGTAATAAGATGAAAGGAGCTTCGATCCATCGGTTACCCAGTACCTTGATCATGGCCGCCCGCAATGTCGCCAAGAGAAGGAAAAGGCTGGCCGTAACAGTGGTTACCATGGCGCTGGGCGTGGCCATATTCGCCTCGGGTTTCAATGTCAGGCAATCTCTGGCCAACCTACTGTCTGACATGAAGAATGGAATGAAGTATGATGCGCAGGTAGTATTTAAGGAGCAAATTCCGAAAGACATGGCGATAGCTCCGTTCAAGTCTTTGGACAACGTCAGCCGTATTGAGACATGGAATGGCGGGCGCGGAGAACTACAAACCATGGTTGTCTCAACGGACGGTGGCGTGGGAATTGTCGCTCTCCCCTACAACACCGACCTGTATTGTGTTCCGCTGGCCGAAGGACGCTGGTTGCAGGAATCCACGGAGACCGAAGTGGTGATGAATCGAAAGGCCACGCAAATCTACCAAAACCTTGCAGTGGGAGGCTATCAGACTCTCCAACTGGGAGGAAAGGAAGTGAAAGTGAAACTGGTCGGCGTAGTTGACGAGCTTGAAAAGGCAAAAATCTATATGGACATAGACCAGTATGATGCCTTCGCAAACCCCGAACATCTCGTCAACAGCTTGATGTTCGTGGCCATAGACAAAAACTACGACAAAGTAAAAGATATGATGAGGAATATCGAAAACGTCATTTCAGCTTCGGACTTTAATGTCCTATATGCTATGGTGCCGGCCGAACGGGTGAAGATCATTTACGACCACTTGAATATCATTTTGACGATAATCGTATTTCTTGCATTCCTGGTTCTCCTGGTTGCCGCTCTGGGCATGGCATCGGCAACAGGGATCAACATCATGGAAAGAACCCGTGAGATTGGCGTACTGAGAGCCATCGGCGCCACTCCTAAGAAGGTCTATAGCCTGTTCCTGGCTGAGGGTATGATCGTCAGCGGCGCTGGGATCGCGTTGGGACTTCTCCTCGCCTGGCCGCTCAGTTCGCTGGCATCGCCGTTTTTCGGCAGTCTCATGCTGGGTGATGGCGGCTCGCTTCGCTTCGCATGGAGCGGAACCGGTGCAGTAATAACTCTTGTCACCACAGTCGTTTTTGGGTGGCTGGCCAGTCGGATTCCTGCGGGTAATGCAGTGAAAATATCAACGCGGGAGGCACTTGCTTACGAATAGAGCTTCGGCCTCTTTGAGTCATACATCATCGGCAAAGGGCAGGTCGAATCGACCTGCCCTTTCACTAGTAAGCGGTTCTAATACACTATCCCCGCCCTGAGATAAACTATCGGGGTGAAATGCACATCGTTTTTTCGGTTTCCCCCGCTTGGCGAGCCAACAAGCCCCAGCTCGAACAAATACGAATGCGGTTTCTCGGTACTGATAAGCATCTCACAATATCCTTTCAGAGTGAGAAAACTCGAGGCCCTGAGAAAATTCATGTCGGCCATATAGCCAAGCCCGGCGCCAATCGCGGGGCGCAGTATGAACGGCGAATTTGCCGTGGTAATCCTTTGCTTAAGGGTTAAGCTGAGGTCGAGCAGTTTTTCGCGGTCGCTATTCACGATGATGTCAATGATATCCATGTTTATGGATAGATGCCGTGACCGGGAGAGGCTCATATCGAAAAATATCCCCCCCATGACGCCAGCCTGGCTGTGAAAGGCGCTGTCGGGAGCAACACCCGCGCGATCCTTCACAGTGAAGGTTGTTCCATTGACAAAGCCGAGCTTGATTCCCACCACATTCTGCCCCCCGGGCGGCCGGGCGAAGAGGTTTTCCTCAGCTCGCGCCGGACTAATTGCGGAGAAGACAAGTGCAATGACGCACATGAACGCTTTTCTGATAGTTGGCATAGGCTTTCCTGATAACGAGTATAGCAATCGACGGCCAAAAGTGGGCAGCAAATATGATTCCGTTCACTGCAGATTTGGGTTATATTGCCGCCCATGAGTTACGAAGTACTGGCACGTAAATACCGTCCGCAGACATTTGAGGACGTTGTTGCGCAGGAACATGTTGTACGGACACTGCAAAATGCTGTCACCCAGAACCGCCTCTCCACCGGCTATCTCCTCTGCGGTCCCCGAGGAACCGGCAAAACAACCACTGCACGGATTTTGGCAAAAGCAGTTAATTGCGTCCACGGCCCGACACCAACACCCTGCGGCGTTTGTGACCCCTGCAAAGAAATTGCCTCAGGCACTTCCATGGACGTGTTGGAAATCGACGCCGCTTCTAATACAGGCGTCGACGATATCCGCACTTTGCGCGAAAATGTTCGCTATCTCCCTACCAGCGGCAAGAAACGAATCTACATCATCGACGAAGTTCACCGCCTCTCTGGTGCGGCCTTTGACGCCCTTTTGAAAACGCTTGAGGAACCGCCAGCGCACGTCATGTTTATCTTCGCCACCACCGAGCCGCTCAAAGTACCCGAGACTATTCTTTCGCGAACCCAACGATTCGATTTCAAACGGCTCTCGGCGGCAGACCTTTCGGCACGACTTCGAAAGATCGCCGACAAAGAATCAATTAAGATATCCGATACGGCACTGATGCTCTTGGCACGGAAAGCCGAAGGCTCAGTGCGCGACTCCCTTTCCCTTATGGATCAGGTGGCGGCCTTTGCAACCGATGACATCACCGCGGAGATCGTCACCAAAGCCCTTGGGCTTGTCGGCGGTCAACCGATGTTCGATTTTGTTGATGCCATCGCGGCCAAGGATGCCGGCAGGGCAGTGCGCCTTTTGCGCTCGCTTTTTGATAAAGGCATCGATGTCTCCGATTTTATCAATGAACTGCTCGAGCATTTTCGTTCGATGATGATTCTGTCATCTGATAAGAACTCCGATGACCTCATCGCCCATTCCCCTGACGCCCTCGCCGAACTGAAGCGCCAGACATCGCAATTCACGACAGGCGATATCATTCGCATGATACGGATGGCGGCCGATGCAAACCTGTCGCTCAAATCCGACATGGATGAAATGCTGACGGTCGAACTGATGGCTATCCGGATGGCTAAAATAGAGTCGACGGTTCAACTCGAGGAAATCTTGCGTGCTATTGCATTAGGAGCAAAGCCGGGAGCATCGGCCGGGACCGACCTCTTCGCATCACCAACTGAAAAAAAAAAGAATGAATCCCTGACCATAGTGCGAGGAACGACCGAGCCGGTTGCGCCTGTGGAGAGGACTGCCTACACAGGGACAGTCACGCTGGATACCGTACGAATTGGCTGGAGTGGATTTCTGGATTTCCTGAGACAGAAAAGCTCGATGCTGGCCTCGCAGATGGGGATTGCAACAGTGGGGGCGGTGGCTAACAATGCCATCACGATCCACTTCCCCAAAGCCGGGTCGGTCGGTCAACAGATAGTTCAGAGTTCGGAAAATCTTGGCATTTTATCCGGCGCACTGCGTGATTATTTCAAAGCGCCGGTGACAGTCACTTTGGCAGACAGCCCGGCCCGTGAATCCGAATCTTCCGTTTCTCCGCAGGAAAAGGCGGTCGATGTGCACCAGCTGATCGAAAAGTCGCCGAGACTGAAACAATTGATAGAGAAAGTGGACGGCGAGATTCTTGGCGTCCGCAAACACAAACCGACAATAAATGACACATTTCGATAAGGAGTAGACTATGAAAGGCGGCCTTGGAGGCATGATGAAACAGTTCCAGCAGATGCAGGCAAAAATGGAAGCCATGCAGGCGGAACTGGAACAAACAGAGGTTGAAGGAACCGCTGGCGGCGGGATGGTGCATGTCAAAATGAACGGCAAGCATGAAGTGCTCAATGTTGCTATCGATCCATCGGTAGTGGACAAGGACGATGTTGAGATGCTCCAGGACTTGATCAAAGCGGCAGTCAGCCAGGCGCATCAAAAGGTGCAGGATCTTCAGGCGGAGCGGATGTCCGGTATCACCGGAGGACTCAATCTCCCCCCGGGAATGGGCCTGCCGTTTTAAGAGGTCATTGAAACAATGTACTTTGGCGAAATTTTTTGGTCTGTCATTCCCGCGAAGGCGGGAATCCAGTCTTTATCTTCAAGTAGGGTGGCATTGTCTTCAATGCCGACGACTTTTCGCTACCATGAGCCGAAATAATAGGCGGGATACGAAGACGATCCCGCCCTACTGTACTAAGAGTAATGTGTCGGGTTTCTCGTCCCCCGCTATCGCGCGGGTCCCGGAACACCGACCTACAAAGAGTGGCAGTTTTTAGTAGCGCGGGTTCCCCCCGAAACCGCGCCATCGAGTAATTGAATGAATAAGAATGAGCAAAAATTGAAATATCATGTTTAAGTCAGCGGCATCACTGGAGCGACTCGTATCGCGGCTGTCACGATTGCCCGGAATCGGGCGAAAGACAGCCACGCGTTTGGCCTTTCATGTTCTGAAATTATCGAAAGAAGAGGCCTACGAACTGGCTGATACCATTCGTGAAGTGAAAGACAAAATTGGTTTTTGCACGACGTGCTTCAATATTTCTGAGAGCAATCCCTGTTCTACCTGTACCGACCCGAAGCGCCTGCATTCGATGGTCTGTGTTGTCGAAGAGTCTCCCGATGCCGCCGCGCTTGACCGGGTTGCCGATTACCGGGGAGTTTTTCATGTTCTTGGCGGGCGACTCTCCCCTCTTGACGGGATAGGTCCCGATGACTTGAAAATTCGCGAACTACTTGAGCGGGTCTCCCGTAACGAAATTACCGAAGTTATCATTGCCACCAACCCCAATGTCGAAGGGGAAGCGACCGCGATCTATATAGCGAGACTGGTGAAACCACTCGGCGTGCGGGTTAGCCGTATTGCGCGAGGATTGCCGGTCGGCTCGGATCTCGAGTATGCCGACAGCGCTACATTATCGCGCGCCTTGGATGGCCGTCAGGAAATCACCTGAGCGCTATGCATTCGTCAAAACAACCTACCATCGCAACTTTGCTTTTCATCTGCGCCGGACTTTTTGTGATCGGGCGCGTGGCGGGGCTTCTTCTCGGTGGAAATAACTGGTCATTCACACACTGGTCGATTCAACCTGTGTGGTACTCAGTGGCGTGGACAGTTTTGTTTGCACTTGCGCTTGTCATCGTGTCGCGAATGTCATCGACGTTTGCGGAACGACTCGCGAAGGGGCAGGGAATATATGTCGCAGGTGCTCTGCTGATGGCGGGGATGCTCGCTCTTCATTTCGATTCTTTTTCTTATGGCGCGGGAAATCTTCGGATTGCTCAAGTTGCGCAGGCAGACCGAGTCATCATACGATGGTTCGAAATGGGATCAGTAGGATGCACGGCATTGCTTGTCTCCGCGTTTAACGCCGTCGCAACCGTAAAGGCAACGGTTGCAGGACAACTGGCGTGGCAAATATATGCCTATATGATGACCGGCATTACGCTGTTGGGCGCGATATCGCTGGCCAGACTTCTTGCTGAAAAGGCATCCGAACGGATTTCAATTGCGCTTTTGCTCTTCTTTGGCCCCCACTCCCTGATTCTCTTTGGCTACACCGGCCCGGAACCGGTCATTCCCGCGGCGGTCATATGGACAGGGTGGTGGATGATGAAATCGTTTGGGGGGAAATCGAAGCTCCCTCTCGTTGGATTGTGGTCAACTGTCTTGCTGTCAATCACAATGCATGTCAGTTGTCTTTTCCTGATACCTGCGTCGGTGTTTGTGACATTTGCGACATTCAGATCGCGAAAGGGAGTGTCTGCCCCTGTCATCACAGGTTTGGCAGTTCACTTGGCGGGAGTCGCCGGATTGTTCTGGTATGCATCCAGCAATTTGGAGTTTGCCCGAAATATTCTGTTTATCAACGGCATCAGCCCGAATTCGGATTATGGCTTGTTTTCCATACGCCATCTGAGCGATCATGTACAGCGAATCTTCCTGGCTTTTCCTTTGGCCATTGTCGGAATATTTCTGCTGCTTACCCGCTGGAAGTCGTGGATCTCGGATACGCAGATTATTGCGGCTCTCTTTCTCACCATCGGCGGCGGCATGACGTCGTTCATAATCAGTCCCGTGAACAGCGTGGTCGCGGATGTGCCGAGAATGGCGGCTTTGCTTGCGCCTGCCTCACTTCTTCTTGTCTTGCTGATTGTTCGATTCAGAAAAGGCGACTCAGCCACGTCTCCGCTCTCCTTTGCGGCAGTGATAGCGATCTTTGTGCCGCTGGCTGTCCTGCCGGTCTACCGCTCTACACTTTTCACGAGTCTTCATATTGAGCCGTACTATCAAAAGCACGACTCCTTCTATTATAGCGGGGCGCTTTCATTACGAGATGCTTTTTACGCCCTCGGCAATTACGACAAAGCCAATGAATGGGAGCAGATTCTCCCCATCGAAAGCCCACAGCATATCAATATCCAGGGATGCCGCGGGCTGGTCTCTCGCGAGGAGTTTGGAGATGCAGTGCGTAGCCTTTCCCTCATGAAGATCCGTTACCCCTATTGGGTCGAGGCACGAGCCTATCTGGCGTTTATTCAAGTTGGTCTTGGCCGCCCCGATCTTGCCAAGCCCGATATCGATACATGTCTCATGATGGACCCATACGACAAGACGAGCCTTACCAAC
>JBBTMW010000028.1:0-13307 GCA_038067995.1 Candidatus Zixiibacteriota bacterium | reverse complement strand
TCGGCCATAGGGGAACGGCAGGTGTTGCCGGTGCAGACAAACAATATGCTGAAGGAAATACTCACGCCGCGACTCCTGCTACCGATTCAATGTCAAAGCGGGATATTGCTCCCTCGCGTAGGATTAAAACGGGATCGACAGTACAGTCGACGACGGTTGAAACGGTGTTCGTGAGCGGGCCGCCATCGAGATAGATAGCTACCGAATCGCGCAATGCAATTACAATGTCATCGATGGTTTCGGCATCTCCCTCGCCTGACAGGTTGGCCGAGGTCGCCGTCACCGGGAAGGTGACCTGCTCGAGAATGCCGGAAATAACTTTGGAGGGTGACACACGGATACCAATTTTTTTGTGCTGAACGCATGGTGGCGCCAGCTTGGAACGGTTTTCCAAAACCAATGTAAGCGGACCGGGGAGAAATTTCTCCGCGAGAGCTTTCCCCTGCCGGTTTAGAATCGCAAGTTGCGGGATGCGATGCACCGAAGGTGCAAAGACGGCCACTGGCATTGAGACCGGACGCTGTTTGGCGGCCATCATACGATCAAGGGCATCGGGGCTGTCAGCGCGAGCCAAAAGACCATATCGCGTTTCAGTGGGAGCAACCACGAGCAGACCATCGCTCAGAGCGGTCACCGCTCGTGCAATAGCGCGGCTATTGGGACGGGCAATATCAACGGTTATAACAGTTGCGGTTGACATGTATCTTACTGCCCCTCCGCTTCGTTGTTCACAGCTTCGCCGGAGTTTGATTCAACGGGGTTTATTTTGCGCAGTGGATTGGCCGCCACTACTACCCAGGCCTCCGTGAATCCAAGCGTCTTGGTCCGAGAGACATAGGTTTCAGCTTCCGATCTGGTAGCAAAAGTTCCGGAGCGCACTTTGTAATAGGGAACGTCATAGTCGACAGTGACTGGTGCGAGACAAAGCTCCCTTCCGATGCGACTCATGCGGGCGGCGTCACCGTAGAGCTTGCTCGTGTAAAGTTGCACTCTGAAAACCTGCACCGGCAAAGAGTCATCCGACTGGCGAGTTGTATTCATCAACCCCGACGGGCTACCACCCGGATCGATAAGAATAAGTCGCGACACTCCGGCATTGCCTCGGCTGTATTTTGCAGGAACGACAACTGTATCGGACGGAAAAATGGCGGCGGAACCACCGCCATCTTCTGCGTAAATCGCACCACAAAGGGATAGTGTGATAGCCAGCGCTACAAGCGACTGATTATAAATATTGCTGGGTCTTATCAGATTCATTCAATTTGCCAAGAATTTTCTTAATGTTCTCCGCCTGCGTCTTGTGTGCCACCATCGTGATATTTTCGGTTCTGACAATGATCAGGTCCGAAAGTCCGAGACAGACAATGACGCCATCGGCGTTGTTGTAGACTGTCGTTTCATACGTGTCGAGAAGAATCGACTCGCCGACGACAATGTTTGCGTCGCTGTCACGTTCCTTGTATCGCTCAAGCGCCCGCCATGAGCCGACATCGTCCCACACAATGTCCCCCTTGATAGTAAGCACATTGGTGGCCTTCTCAAGGACGGCAAAATCTATCGAAATAGCGACTGCTTTGTTATACAGTTCTTCCCTCGCCTGAGATTCCCTCGGAGTCCCTATATGGAGGGAGTATTCTTCGAGAATGCGGAAAGTTTCCGGCATGCAGGTTTTGACTGCCGACAAAATCGATTTCGCCGACCAAATGAACATGCCGCTGTTCCAGAGATATTTGTGACTGTAGTAATACTCGTGGGCAAGGGCGGCTTTGGGCTTTTCGGTGAAACCCGACACTTTGTAGACCGCGCCAGCTGAATCCTGACGATAGATTTCGCCGAGGCGAACATAGCCATAGGCAGTTTCCGGCCGGGTGGGGACGACGCCTATGGTTATGAGATAGTCTTCTTTTGCCGCAATGGAACAGCCGGTGTCGAGTATCTGGAGCAGTTTCTCTTGTGGGCGAATCAGATGGTCGGCCGAGAGTACCACCATGACGCCATCAGGGTCTGACTTTGCGATATGGACTGCCGCCAGACCGATCGCTACGCAGGTGTTGCGACCGACTGGCTCGGTGAGAAGATTCTTGTCTTCCAACTCCGGCATGGTGCTGAGAATGAATCGACCCATGCTGTCACTGGTGACGATGCGAATGTTGTCGCGAGGGATCATCGGCAGAACGCGATCTATCGTTTCTTCAAGCATTGTCCTTTCGGAGGTCAGCCTGAGAAATTGTTTTGGCCGGCTTTGACGGGACAGCGGCCAAAACCGCTCCCCTTTTCCTCCTGCCAGCACAACTCCGTAGATCACGTAAATACCCTCAATGCTTTGTTTTACAAAACGTTACAGACAACTCTGGTCGGTTAGTATACCCGCAGAGGCCTCCCCCGTCAACTAAACTTTCCCCATGAAAAGGAATGTGACGCCCCGTTGTCACATTTAGGGAAACATTCGTGTCCTGAGTTATGTATTATCTGTTTTCACAGACAATTAACATTCGTCGCCGCCGATGGCAGGAAGGAAGTCTATGAACATCTATCACCTTTGGTTCAATCTGCATCTGACCTCCAAAGATCTTGAGTTTTCCGATGCACTCAGGGAGTACATGGATTATTTGAAAGAGAATGGATTGATTGAAGGCTGGCGACTTACTCGCCAGAAACTTGGATTCGGTCCTCAGGGGCTGGGGGAGTTTCACGCCACTATGGAAGTCAAATCGATGGAGCAGTTGGAGCGGGCCTTTGAGCATGTTGCCACCCGAACTGGTCGCGTCGAGGAACTTCACAAAAAAGTGTATGCCGCCGTCAAGGACCTCAAAACCTCAATGCACCGCGACTTCCCCGATCCAGAACGGGTCCGGTAACCGCCCTCTTTAGTTTGGACTGTTGAAAAAGTACCGTTGTGAGCGTTTTTTGTATTACGCGTAGCGTCGCATCGAGCGGAGACGAGATGCGTTGTCTTTATTCAAGTTGGTATTCCTATCAAAGTAAACGTCTCTCGACTTCGCTCGAGACGACATGCTGTCAAGATTTTTCAATAAGCCATTTTTGATGGGTCGACACGCTACTGATTCGCAGGAACGCAAGCTAAGACATTGTCTTATATATCTTTACACGGCTCATAACTCGCCAAGCCCCTTATCATTATAGACCCTCCAGGACGTACGGAACCTTCTGCAAATTCATCTGTTTATTAGATATCTTTACTTTTTAGTAATGATTTGTATCTTACAGACGATTAAAGGCAATAGTGAACGGAAACAATGAGAATTACGGCTCTTGAAGAATACGGCCTCCGGTGCCTGATTACCCTCGCCAAAGTGGGGATTGAAGGGCAATTACCCATTTCGGATATCGCCCGCAAAGAAGGCATTTCTGTGCCGTATGTCTCAAAAGTCATGTCACGACTTCGAAAGACTGGATTCGTGAATGCCGTTAGGGGACGCACCGGCGGATTCTGTATCAGCCGAACGCCTGACAGAATAATCCTTCTCGATGTCATCACCGCCCTGGGTGGGCCGCTGATCGATCCAAACTACTGCTCACGCCATTCCGGCCAGCACGATTCCTGTGTCCACATCGGCAATTGCTCGATTCAGAACATGCTCGGCGGATTGTCAGGTATCATCAATGACACCCTGTCATCGATGACTCTGCAGGATATGCTCGACAATGACAAAGTATCGAAAAGAGGGCTTGGAAATATCCACACCCTCGTCGCGTCTGCCACTAGTGAGCAGGCGCTTTCAAACGGTAATAATGAACGTATATAGGAGCAAAGGAAAAAGAGATGTCTGCAAAGACGCCATTATTTGAAATCAAGAATGTCCATGTGGTGGTAGCGGGGAAAGAAGTAGTCAGCGGCGTATCGCTGGCGATCTATCCCGGAGAAATCCACGCCATCATGGGACCTAATGGATCGGGGAAGTCGTCCCTGTCGAATGCCCTGATGGGACATCCGGCGTATGCCATTACCGAAGGTGAGGCTTACTTGAACGGCAAGAGCATTCTCGATATGGAAGCCGACGAGCGTTCGCGTGCCGGACTCTTCCTCGCCTTTCAGTACCCGCTTGCGATTCCGGGTGTGACCGTTGCCAATTTCATGCGGGCGGCGCTGAAAGCTCATCGCGGCAAGGATGCAGATATGTCCGATTTTAGAAAGCTGTTCAAGATTGAAATGGATTCGCTCGAAATCGACCACAATTTTGCGACTCGTTATCTGAATGACGGGTTTTCGGGCGGTGAAAAGAAGCGCGTGGAGATTCTTCAGATGGCCATGCTCGCTCCAAAAATGGCGCTTCTCGATGAAACCGACTCAGGACTCGATATCGACGCTCTCAAAACGGTGTCGGCGGGAATCAACAGGTTTCATTCCGACGCTAACGGCGTCCTTCTCGTCACGCACTATCAGCGACTCCTCAACTATGTCAAGCCCGACCATGTGCATGTCATGATGTCAGGGAAGCTTGTCAAATCGGGTGGCCCGGAATTGGCGCTCAAGCTCGAAGACAACGGCTACGAATGGATTGAAGGACCGGCCGCCGAGAAAGCGGGAGTGTAACCATGTCTGATACGCTGAAACAGCAAAACGACGGTCTCTCGAAAATCGGAAGTGATTACGCAGAAAAGTACGGATTTCACGACCCTGTCGATTATTTCCACAAGGGAGCGAAAGGTCTAAGCCACGAAGTCGTCGAAATGATTTCGCGAATGAAGAAAGAACCGGACTGGATGCGCGAGATTCGCCATCAGGCATACGATACTTTCCTTGAGAAACCAACCCCCAAATGGGGTAACACGGCCTTACTCAACGAGATCGACTTCCAAAATATTTTCTATTTCATGAAGCCGATAGACGCCAGCAAGACAAGCTGGGATGACGTGCCGGAGTATATCAAACGCACCTTCGATAAGCTTGGCATTCCCGAGGCGGAAAAGAACTTCCTCGGCGGTGTCTCGGCGCAGTATGAGTCAGAAGTGGTCTATCACTCAATGCGCGACGACCTCAAAGCGAAGGGAATTCTCTTTCTCGATATGGATGCCGGTCTCCGCGAATTCCCTGAAATCGTGAAGAAATATTTCGGATCGGTGATTCCTGCCGCCGACAACAAGTTCTCGGCCCTCAATACTGCGGTCTGGTCGGGGGGGTCTTTCATTTATGTGCCGCCGGGAGTTGATGTCACAGTACCGCTCCAGGCTTATTTCCGCATCAACGCCGAAAACATGGGGCAGTTTGAGCGCACCCTTATCATCGCCGACAAGGGTTCGCGTGTTCACTATATCGAAGGATGTACCGCACCGGTCTACTCGACCGACTCCCTCCATTCGGCGGTGGTGGAACTTATTGCCCTTGAAGGGGCATATGTCCGCTATACGACAATCCAGAACTGGTCGCGCAATATTTACAATCTCGTCACCAAACGCGCTCAGGCGCACAAGAACGCGACGGTTGAGTGGGTCGATGGAAACATCGGTTCGCGACTGACCATGAAATATCCCTGTGTTCAGCTGGTCGGTGAAGGAGCACGAGGGGAAATCCTCTCGGTGGCTTTCGCCGGCATCGACCAACATCAGGACGCCGGCGCCAAGGTTATTCACGCCGCGCCGAATACGTCGTCGCGAATCACCTCGAAATCCATTTCGAAAGACAACGGACGCGCCTCGTATCGCGGACTGGTAAAAATTCACAAGAACGCTACTGGTTGCAAAGTCTCGGTGGAGTGCGACGCTCTTCTGATTGGAGATGATGCCCGCTCCGATACATATCCCACCATGGAAATCGACAATGATCAGGTGAGCGTGGAACACGAAGCCCGCGTCTCGAAAGTCGCCGAGGAACAACTGTTCTATTTGCAGAGCCGCGGTCTTACCGAAGACGAAGGCCGCCTGCTTATCGTCAACGGCTTCATGGAACCGTTCACCAAGGAACTTCCGATGGAGTACGCCGTCGAATTGAACCGGTTGATCGAACTGGAGATGGAGGGATCGATCGGATGAGTTCACAGAAAACTGTGATTATGAAGTCCCCCGAACCGCCGATTCTACTGGGAGAACTCCCCTCCGCCCTCATGAACGGGCCGGTCTGGTTGAAAGACAAGCGAATAGCTGCGCGTGACGCCTTCAATGCTCAAGGCGTTCCGCAGAGAGGGCTACATCTCTGGCGTTATACTGATCCCATGGAATTTCTGACAGAGACAGGAACTACTTCTTCTGAACCTTCAGTAAAGAAACCGTCACAGACGGCTTCTAGCGTTGTTCCGGTCGGCCGTTTCGCCGCTATCGCTCGCGAGAAAGACGGAAGCCAGCTTTCGTGCGAATGGAATGATGTCGCCCGCAAAAAAGGGATAGTCATTTCCACTCTGCTTGAAGCTGTCGCCTCACACAGCCCGATTGCCGAAAAACATTTTAGCTCACTTATCAATGCCTCGATTGGCAAGCTTGAAGCCAGAAATACTGCTTTATGGCAGAACGGCATTTTTGTGCATATCCCCAAAGGCCAAACTGTCGAATTGCCAATCTTTCTTATGCGCGAAGTAAGCGCAGGACAGCGGGAAGTCTTTCCTCGCCTGCTTATCGTCGTTGAAGAAAACGCTGAAGTGACTATCATCGATGAATATTTCGGCGGCAGTCAGTCTGACAGCGAGGGTCTGACACTCGCCAATGGCGCCGTGGAAATTATTGCGGGTGCTAACAGCCGCGTTAAATATGTTCAGCTCCAGCAATTCGAAGGGGCGGTGCACAGCTATCTGACCCACCGGGCCTCGATTGATCGCGGTGGAAGTATGGTGACTATCCCTCTCGCATTCGGCGGACGGGTGACAAAGCACAATTTCGGCGCCATCCTCAATGGCGCCGGGGCTGAGAGCAATATGTATGGCTTGTTGTTTGGCGGAGATCGTCAGCATTTCGACAATCACACTTTACATCACCACAACCACGGCCAGACACAGTCGAATATCGATTTTAAGGTCGTCCTTCGTGACAAGGCCGTCTCTGCATATACGGGATTGATTCGAATCGAAAATGGCGCCCGCACCTGCGAGGCTTATCAAGAGAACCGCAATCTGCTTCTCACCCCCGGCACAAAGGCTGAGACAATTCCAGAGCTTGAGATTTTGAACGAGGACGTCAAATGCACCCACGGCGCAACTATCGGCCCGATCGATCCGATGTCGATTTTCTACCTTGGTTCACGCGGCATTCCAAAAGACGAAGCGGTGCGGATGATAGTCGGCGGATTCATTGAAACGACCATCAAGATTGTGCCGGAAGATATCCGTGAACAACTGAGCGGCGTTATCAATAGTCGACTGGAGCGGTTGTAGGACGATGGCCGGACAATTTCACCGGGTGGCATCGGTTCACGACATTCCGTCGGGCAAAGTCATGGCGTTTGAAATAGATCACCGCAGAATCGTGATTTGCAACACCGGCGAGGGATTCTATGCCCTCGCCGATGAATGCTCGCACGAGTCGATTCCCTTCGGTCATGCCCGTCTTTTCAAACATGAGTTGATCTGCCCTCGTCATGGAGCAAGGTTTGACTGCAGAACCGGCGCGGTACTCGCCCCGCCGGCGATTGTGCCGATTGAAACGTATCAACTCAAGGTTGACGGTGACGATATTTTTGTTCTTCTTGAAGACTGAACGATATGGCAAAAGAAACTAACCAGACGGCACCATCTTTGGGTATCACCCGCCCGACACTGGATGTCGAGCGTTTGAAAGCGGATTTCCCGATTCTATCACAGAAAATCGGCGGCAATCGCCTCGTCTATCTCGATAACGCCGCCACAACCCAAAAGCCGCGCTCGGTGCTGAATGCCATCATCGAGTATTATCGCAAAGATAACGCCAATATCCACCGCGGACTGCATACGCTCGCCGAGAGGGCGACTGAGGCCTACGAGAATACGCGCACGCATGTTGCCAAATTTATCGGCGGCGTCTCGACCGAGGAAATTATTTTTACACGCGGCACCACCGAGGCAATCAACCTGGTGGCCTATTCCTGGGGAGAGCAGAATATCCGCGCCGGTGATGAAATTCTTATCACCGACATGGAGCATCACGCCAACTTAGTACCGTGGGTCATGCTCGCCCAACGCAAAGGGGCGACGGTCAAACGGATCCCCCTCACCGTGTGCGGACACCTCGACCTGACCGATATCGCGAATTTGATCACACCGAAAACAAAGCTGGTGGCGATCACCCATGTTTCAAATGTCCTCGGCACCATTAATCCAATCGCGGAATTGGTTGAGATGGCGCACAAGGTCGGAGCAAAGTTTCTTTGCGACGGCGCTCAGGCAGTTCCCCATATGCCGGTAAACGTCAAAGAACTTGGCGTTGACTTCTATGCCTTCTCATCGCACAAGATGCTCGGCCCGACGGGTGTTGGTGTACTGTATGGAAGACGTGAACTTCTTGAGGCCATGCCCCCATTTCAATTCGGCGGTGAAATGATCCGCGAGGTTCGTTTTGACAGCATTACCTGGAACGATCTCCCCCACAAGTTTGAAGCCGGCACGCCGAATATCGCCGACGTAGTCGCCTTTGACGCCGCCCTTATCTATCTCGAAGAGATCGGCCTTGAACGAATCCGCGAACATGAAATTCTTCTCACCAAATATGCCATCGAAAAGCTGTCAAAAATCCCATCACTTACGATTCTTGGCCCGCTCGACGCCGCCCAACGCGGTGGAGCGATTGCCTTTGCCGACGCCGACGTCCACCCTCACGATATCAGCACTTTTCTCGACTCGCGCGGCATAGCAATACGCTCCGGACACCACTGCGCCCAGACATTGATGCGCACGCTCGGCTTTGTTGCAACAGCAAGGGCATCGCTATATATATATAACGACGAAGCCGATATTGACTCCCTGTATGAGGCGCTGAAAGATATGCGCGCCTATTTTTGCGTATGAATCACTCTCTCGACGACATGTATCGGGATATCATTCTCGATCACTACCGCTCCCCACGCGGCAAAGCGCCTATCCCCCATCCGCAGATTTCCTCCAACGGCATGAACCCATCCTGCGGCGATGAAATCTCTATGGCGGCCGAGGTCAGCGACGGTACACTGACAAAAGTCCATGTGCATTGTCGCGGGTGCGCCATTTCGGTGGCCTCGGGATCGATGCTGGCTGAAGTTCTCAAAGGGAAATCGGTCGCCGAAGCAAAAGAGATAGCCGAGGATGTTCGCCGTATGTTGAAAGGCGAAGACTGTGGACGAGTTGAATCGCTTGGCGACCTTGACGCCCTCAAAGGAGTGCGGAAGTTTCCGGTGCGAATAAAATGCGCCTTGCTGGCATGGATGACTTTCATGGCGGGAATCAAGGAGTACGAGGCCGGTTCGGGCACACAAGTCAAGATTTCTACCGAGGACGATGCAATATGATTCCACCTACTAAAGAACAAGTTTTTGATGCCCTCAAACCGATTCAGGACCCAGAAATTCGGATCGGAATTGTCGATCTCGGATTGGTGTACGATGTTGCTGTCGAGCCGGATGGCAAAGTGCTTGTAAAAATGACGTTGACCACCCCCGCCTGTCCGTTCGGAGAGATGCTAATCTCAATGGTTCATCGTGAGGCCGAAAGCCTCGATGGAGTGACCTCGGTCGAAGTACATCTTGTCTGGGAACCGGTCTGGGATCCAAAGACCATGGCCTCCGACCTTGCCAAAGACCTCCTCGGTATTTGGTAATTCTTCACAATTCAACACGTTACATCGTCACTCAACTGCACCCGCGATTGCTTTTCGCTACGCGACCTCTTAGCTCACTTTGTGAAAAAAAGACTTTATCGATGAAACCTTTACGCA
Source organism: Candidatus Zixiibacteriota bacterium (assembly GCA_038067995.1). Lineage (GTDB taxonomy): Bacteria > Zixibacteria > MSB-5A5 > GN15 > FEB-12 > JBBTMW01. The sequence continues at coordinate 3,482 of JBBTMW010000028.1, read as the reverse complement.
TATGTTTCCGTTATCATCCGTAATAGTTGACGCGCGAGGGAATTGTCGTTCGTCGTTTTGACCAGAATAGGACTTGATTGACGCATGGATTCACAACCTCACAAGCCGGATCTCTCACTCTTGAAAATTGATAAGTCGAAAAAATTCGACGACAAGCCTCGCAGCAAAAAGTGGCTCATTCTGGTTTGGCTGGCAGTGCTGGTCGCGATAGTTGTTGGCTACTTCCAATTCCGGGAACAGGTGGCTCCTGCAACGAAAGTTCGCACCGCCACCGCTTCACTGTTATCGGGCTCTGATGCCCAGGCCGCGTTGGTGGCCACCGGCTATGTCGTAGCTCAGCGGAAAGCGGAGGTGGCATCCAAAGGGACGGGTCGGCTCGAACGGCTTGACTTTGAGGAAGGGGATTCGGTTCGCTCCGGACAAGTCATTGCCGAACTTGATAATTCCGATATTGAAGCGAACCTCAGCCTCGCCAAAGCAAATCTGCAAAGAGCTGTCGCAGACTCCCTTAATGCCGGTCGTCAATATCGACGGAATAAGGACTTATTCGCCTCAGGCTCCATCAATCAGACGCAGTTTGAAACAGCGGAGAACGTGTACCAAATGGCCATCGCCGGGGTGAATGCCGCCGAGGCATCCGTCCGAGTCGTAGAAGTTGCGCTTGAAAATACATTTATTCGGGCGCCATTTGATGGAACGATTCTCACCAAGAATGCCGATGTCGGCGAAATAGTCGCACCGTTTGCATCCTCAGCTTCATCAAAAGGTTCAGTCGTCACATTGGCAGATATGAGTTCATTAGAAGTCGAGGCCGATGTTTCGGAATCAAATATCAACAAAGTACTCGTCGGTCAGCCCTGCGAGATTGTTCTCGATGCCTACCCCGACACACGCTACAAGGCCCGCGTGAAGAAAATTGTGCCAACAGCCGATCGCGCCAGAGCAACAGTCCTCACCAAAGTCGCGTTTATCGAAAAGGATTCACGGGTCCTTCCTGAAATGTCGGCGCGTGTCAATTTTTTTTCGGATACATCCCAGAGCCGGGCGATTGGTTCTATGCTTGCCGTGCCAAAGGATTGCATAACCTCGAGGGAGTCGGCAACAGTCGTGTTTCGAGTCAACGGAGATTTCGTTGAACAGATTGTCATCCAAAAGGGACGCGAACTTGGTTCGATGACTGAGATACTTTCGGGTCTATCGGCAGGCGACCGCATCGTTCTTTCCCCCCCCGGCAAAATGGCCGGAGGGCAGAAAATTGAAATCAGTCAGTAAGTAAGGATAGAAGTATGGCTCAGCCCTTTGTTACCATCCAGAATGTGCGGAAATCGTATTGGCGCGAAAGCCTTGAGATACCGGTGCTTCGTAACATCTCATTCGACATTCCCACGGGAGAGTTTTTGGCGCTCATGGGACCTTCCGGTTCAGGTAAGACAACAATTTTGAATCTTCTTGCGGGAATTGATCGCCCGTCGGAAGGGTCGATAAAAATCGGTGACGTCGAAGTCTCCCGACTTGGAGAGGCCGATCTCTCGCGCTGGCGAAGTTTGCATGTCGGATTCATTTTTCAATTTTATAACCTGATGCCGGTTTTGACTGCTTTTGAAAATGTCGAATTGCCACTCCTTCTCACTAAGCTTTCGAAGGCAGAACGAAAGAAGCAGGTCGAAACGGCTCTTTCCATTGTGGGACTGGAGGATCGAATCCATCACTATCCGAATCAGCTCTCTGGCGGTCAGGAACAGCGCGTTGCTATTGCCCGCGCCATTGTCACCGACCCCGATCTCCTTCTCGCCGATGAGCCAACCGGAGATCTCGACCGAGTCTCGGCCGAATCGGTCATGGATCTCTTGAGCAGACTGAATAAAGAGTACAAGAAGACAATCGTCATGGTCACTCACGACCCACGCGCCGCTGAAAAAGCGAACGTGATCCGTCACCTTGAAAAGGGCGAACTCGAAAACGGAAACAACAGATGAGTGTATTCAAGTTTGCCGCGAAAAATACTCTGCGGCATCCTCTTCGCACTGGATTAACGATTCTCGGTCTGGCGATAGCCATCGTTTCGTTTACCGTGATTCAGACATCAATCGACGCCTGGCACGCGGGCGCTGAGGCTTCGTCTCCAGATCGCCTGGTGACTCGCCATGCGGTATCACTGGTGTTCTCGATGCCGGTCGCCTATGCTGATCGGATTGCCAAAATAGAGGGCGTGAAACAGGTGGCGGTGTCTTGCTGGTTTGGAGGCATTTATGTTGATAAGAGTAATTTTTTCGCAAATTTCGCCGTGAGTCACAATAATTTCTTTGATCTCTATCCGGAATTAGTTGTTCCGCCCGAGCAAATGGAACAATTCAAATCAGAAAGAAACGCCGTGATCGTCGGCCGTAAACTCGCCGATCGCTTTGGATGGAAGATTGGGGATCAGGTTCAGCTTGCAGGAACCATCTATCCGGGGACTTGGGATTTCGTCATTCGCGGGATATACACTGGCGCCAAAGCGACAACCGACGAGGGGCAGTGGTTTCAGCGGTGGGACTTGGTTGACGAGCAACTCAGACAGACAATGCCCGGACGGGCTGGCAACGTCAGCACTCTCTTCATTCAGATACACGATCCGACACGATCCGCCGAAATATGCAAAACGATAGATGACCAGTTCGCCAATTCCGCCGCCGAAACAAAAACGGAAACCGAAGAGGCCTTCCAGCTGAGTTTTGTCGAGATGGGAAAGTCTATTATCGTCGGCCTTGAAATTATTTCGTATCTCGTCATTGGCATCATTCTACTTGTCCTTGCCAATACAATGGCGATGACGACGCGCGAGCGGGTTTCAGAGTATGCAGTGCTGAAGACGCTTGGCTTCACATCATTTCATGTGGCTGGTCTGATCTTTGGCGAATCCCTTTTTTTAGCATTATGTGGAGGGGTATTGGGCGTTGCCCTTGCTTTTCCAGTGAACTCCCTCGTGGCTATTCCGATGAGTAATTTCTTCCCCGTGTTCCATGTATCGACGATGACAATCACCTGGGGATTAGTTTTCGCATTTGTTGTTGGCCTCGTCGCCGGTCTCTTCCCTGCCTCAAAGGCGATTCGAACACCGATAGTCGATGGCCTCCGCATTATCGATTAGGAAAGACCAATGCCTATACTCATAAGTTATTCATTCAGAAATATTCTCAAGCGACGCCTGACGTCGGCGCTAACGATAGCCGGTATGGCGATGGTCGTCTTTGTTTTCGCGGCGGTGCTGATGCTTTCGCACGGCCTTGAGACGACTCTCGTTGACACTGGAGTCGATGACAATGTCACGATCATTCGCAAGTCATCTGAAACAGAAGTGCAGTCGATTATGCCAATCGACATGGGAACGGTAGCACGTACCGATGTCTCCATCGCCCGAGATGTCGATGGCACACCCTTGGCCGCCTGCGAAATCATGGTACTCTCGAACGAGAAAAAGCGGTCGGGAGGATTGAGCAATG